>CAURAS010000146.1:0-4716 GCA_963522865.1 uncultured Cardiobacterium sp. | reverse complement strand
CGCCGGAGCTGGTCGCACAAACCCGCGCCCTGCTCTCCGCCGACGAAGAAACCGTAAAACCCAACGGGAAAAAGTCGCGGCGATGTAAAGCGCCACTGTTTACATACAGGTCGAGCGCTCAGGTGTATGTAAATCTAACGTCCTCCTCGCAGGACGAAACTCGCAGCGGGAGAGGATTAGGGTGGCGAAGCGGTCGCGCAGCGCCCCCCCCTACACGAGCCCATTTACATACACCTTGAGCGCTCAGGTGTATGTAAAACAAAAGCGGCTTCAGCAACAAACCTCCGCCCCCTCGCGAGGTGCAGGGAGAGCTTCCTCGCGCTGGACACAGCCACTATGAGCCGGAACGATGGCGGGGCTATGCGCCAACTCGGAAACCCGCGCTACTGGACGACAGCCTCAGCTACACCTACCATGACGCGGCCAAAAACGGAGAAGACCTCCTCATCCTGCGCATCCCCCAACGGAGCCCCCATGCCAAACACCTTACGCCAAATGACCGCACTCGCCGCCGTTTTCGTTCTCGGCGGCTGCATGACCGCACAACAATGGACAACAAACCCACCGCTCACTACCGTCAGCGAAGACCAGCCCCTTGGCGGCGATAACCTCGTTGCCTTCGGTCAGGTCAGCGAAGACCATCCGCCCTTGCAGGCAGGACAATTAATTCTGGTTGGCGAAATCTATTGGTTCGCCGTTGATAAAGCCGAATCGGCAGAATTAACGCGCGTATTTACCAGCGACTTGCCGCAGCAATTTCTTTTTACCGATCAAAGCGGCGCGCAAGACTATCAAGCGCTACCGATTATTCTCGACGAAAAAGACCGGCAACATTTCTCCAGCGAAGTCTGCCTGCGCTACGACACTACCGATCCGATAGAAGTCGGCAAATTACAGGCACTCGATTTCCAGCCACGCAAAATAAACCATTTCCCTGCCTATGGTCGCTGCCTGAATATGCGCGGTACCCTATTTATCAAACCACCGAATTTGCCTTATGACCAGCGCTTCCAGAAATCCCTACCGATAGCTATCAAAGTGCGTCATCAGAAGCGCGAGACCGATATCACCAATATCGTCAGTAATATTGCCATGCTACCCGCAACCTTGTCTGCCGATGCCGTTGGTTCCGTCATCATGTCGCCCGCGCTAATTAAAGCCGGCATGAATTACCTCATGAAAGACGACCAGAAAAAAACAGAATCTCCTGCGCCATAACAATGACTGCCAGAAATACAGCCTTCCCTATTATCTCCACCCTTCCAACCAAGGAATCTCATGACCCCGATCGAACTTGACCCGCACCTGTATACCCGCATCAACCGCTTCTGCGAAATTGGCGATACCCTCGCGGAAGAAGGCAAATATAACGACGCCATCGCCTCCTACCAATACGCCTGGGACCTCTTGCCTGATCCGAAAGAACAATGGGAAGCGGCAACATGGATACTAGTCGCCATTGGTGATGCCCATTTTTTGCATGGCAATTACTTTGCCGCCCTGAACACCTTGGAACATGCTATGCATTGCCCGGATGCTATCGGTAATCCCTTCATCCATTTACGCCTCGGCCAGGCACAATTGGAGATGGATAACCGAGCGAATGCCGCTGACGAATTGATGCGCGCTTATATGGGCGCCGGCGCAGAAATCTTTGCCGGAGAAGCGCCGAAATATCTAGAATTTCTTGGCACTGTTGCCAAAGGCATCGAAAAACCGCGTCCGTTACAATAAGGAGACTCCATGCGCCAAATTATCTTCGATACCGAAACCACGGGTATGAATTTCAATACCCGCGACAAATCCGAAGGCCACCGTATTATCGAAATTGGCTGTATTGAACTCATTGACCGCCGCCCGACTGAACACTATTTCCACCGCTACCTCAACCCGGAACAAACCATTGATGCAGAAGCCGTGCGCGTGCATGGTATTACCAATGAGCGCGTCGCGAGCGAACCAACCTTTGCTGAGGTATTGCCGGAATTGTTGGCATATCTTGAAGGCGCAGATGAACTTATCGCGCACAATATGCCGTTTGACCAATCTTTCTTTAACCGTGAATTCAAACTCGCCGGGCTGAAATACAAACTGGAAGACCGCTTCCGCCTGCTCGACACACTAGATCTCGCACGCAAGAAAATCAGTGGTATCAGCCGTTTCAGCCTCGACAGCCTTTGCAAATACTACGGCATCGACAACAGCAACCGCACCCTGCACGGCGCGCTGCTCGATTCGCAACTGCTCGCTGAAGTCTATCTGAAGCTGACCACCGAGCAATCCGGCTTTGATTTCACCGCGCCTGTTGCAACGCCCACGCCGCAACCGATGGAAAAGGCCGCTGTTGCCGTGCCTGTACCCACCGCATCTCGCAAGCCGGGCGAATGGCTGGCGATTGCCGTCCCTGAAGACGAAGCTGCCGCGCACCAAGCCATCATCGAAAAATTGCGCAGCTGATGCGCAAACACACAGCACTGCTGCTCGTTACTTGATTTTGCTGGAAATTAAGAAGAACAACACGGTTGTTCACAGCGACTGTGCAAATAATCACAAAGTGCTGTGAATGAACCCGAAAGCGGCAAAATGGCATCGCTGAGCGGGCAGACGTCCGAATAACTCGTTGAGCCTCAAATTAAAACGTCATCATGTGCGGATATTTCCCCAAATCCGTTTGGAAGAAGAAAACTTTTTGCTTACAATAGCGCAGCCTCTTCAATCGAGTTGACACACGTCAAATCCGCATCCTTGTGATGTGGATTTCTGTGGATGAGCGAGGAAAACGTCTTGCACAAAACTTCCTTTACCAGACAACGTGCTGTAACGGAAGCCCCAAGAAGAAAGACCCATGCTGCTGACCGCGGCATAATCAAGACGTAACTGCGACATCCCGAGGCAACGTCGCAGTAAAACTTCCTCAAACTGACACAAGCGGACAGGCAAGCACGAAAGAACGATGGCGGTCATGCGTTCTCAACGGCGAACCTGGTATGAAAATAACAGCATCTGGGGCGAAAGCCATACAAATGTATGATTTTCATGCATAATCAAGAGAATTACGAAAAAATCCAGGAGCATTGTTATGTTAATACTTACTCGCAGGGTAGGGGAAACCATCATCATTGATGATGATATTGAAGTCACTGTATTGGCAGTCAAGGGAAACCAGGTGAGATTGGGCATCAAGGCGCCTGACCACATCGCTGTACACCGTGAGGAAATTTATCAACGACTGATGGGTGATAACCCCGGAAATCACTCAAGCAACGAGTGAAAATGCGCTTTACAGCGGAAGTAAAATCCGTATAATGCGCGACTTCCTTGTGGAGAGATGGCCGAGAGGCTGAAGGCGCTCCCCTGCTAAGGGAGTATAGGGTTTATAGCCCTATCGGGGGTTCGAATCCCCCTCTCTCCGCCACCAACACAAAAACCACCCTGTTCCGGGTGTTTTTTTTATTCTCACATGTATAGCAGTCTTTGGTTCGTGATACGGCTATTCGCTGATAAAAGAATCTGGATAAGAATGGCATGGCGGTGCTGCCAATTCCTCTGTCATCATGGTTTGTGGCAATCCTCCTCAAGCCTCATACGGCGTTGCGCCGCCTGACCAGGTTTCCCTAAAAAATGAATGGCGAAGCCATTTTATTACGGAGCCCGAGTCGTACCATCGCTTACGGTCTTCGGTGGCGCGTCTTGTATGAGACTTTATGAGTATCGCTATACATACACTTGAGCGCTCATGGTGTATGTATAACGACACATAAAGTTCTGTACCAGGCACCATGCCAGGAGCTGTATGTAGTGCTACAGCTGGCGACGCAGTGCTTCTCTGGCTTATCGTCACCATTTACATACACCTGAGCGCTCAATGTGTATGTATAACGGTTTTAGTAGGTATCGAGGCGGATGCGGCCGGCTTTGCTGAGGCGGTCGCAGGTTTTTTCGCCGAGGAGTTGGCGCAGGGTGTCTTGGGCGCCCGCGCCGATTTTGTCCGCGCTGCCGCAGATGTAGATGACTGCCCCGGCGTCCAGTTGGGCGTGCAGGCGGTCGGCGTGTTCGATGAGGCGTTGTTGTGCGTATTCGCGGGTTTTGCCGCGGCTGTAGGTGCGGTCCAGCCAGGTGAGGACGCCGTCTTCACGCTGTTTTTCGAGGCAGGAGGCGTAGATGCGGTCGTGTTCGGGGTCGCGTTCGCCGTAGATGAGCCAGTGTGCGAGGTTATGTTCGCGGGCGGGGTAGCGCGCTTCCATGCGGGCAAGGATGCCGAGGATGCCCGCGAGACCGCTTCCGCTGGCGATGAGGATGAGCGGGCGCGGTTCGTCTGGCAGTTCTGCCGGGTGGTGGGTCAGCGCGCGGATTTTTAGTGGCTCGCCCGGCTGGAGGGTTTCGGTGAGGTAGTGCGAGCCGGTGCCGGGGGTGCCGTCCGGGTGGGTTTGTAGGCGGATGATGAGGTCGAGGCCGCGGCTGCCGTCCGGTGCGATGCTGGCGACGCTGTATTGGCGGCGCAGTTCGTCTTTTTCTTGTGGGATGGTGATTTCGATGAGTGCGGTGTCTGCCGCGATTTCGGCGCTGGCGAGGCGCAGGTGGTAGAGCGCTTGTTCGCTGTCAGGATTGAGACGGCTGCGGCTGGCGAGGGTGGCGGTAACGCTTGGCGGTTGTGCCGGGACGTCCAGCGCGGTTTGCAGGTGTTCGCCCAGTTGTTTTTGCCAGTAGGCGATGGTT
>CAURAS010000145.1:0-4726 GCA_963522865.1 uncultured Cardiobacterium sp. | reverse complement strand
TTTAACCAACGAGGAATCTGATGCCAAGTGTAAAAGTACGTGACAACGAACCGTTCGATATCGCCCTGCGTCGCTTCAAGCGCTCAGTAGAAAAAGCCGGCGTGCTGGCCGAAGTCCGCAGCCGCGAGTTCTACGAAAAACCGACCCAAGAGCGCAAGCGCAAGCTCGCCGCCGCCGTCAAGCGCAACACCCGCCGCCTGAAAAAAGAACGTAGCCGATTCGAACGTCTCTACTAAGCACAATGAGCATCCGCGATAACGTCAATGCCGCCATCAAGGCGGCGATGATCAACAAAGAAAAAGCGACTTTGCAGACGCTGCGCATGGTGAGCGCGGCGTTCAAGCAAATCGAGGTTGATCAGCGTGTCGAGATTAGCGATGAAATTGCCCTGCGCGAACTGGTACGCCAGGTCAAACAGCGTCAGGACGCCGCCAAGCAGTTCCGCGATGCCAACCGCCTTGATTTGGCGGAGCATGAAGAAGCGGAAATCGCCATCATCCAGCAGTTCCTGCCACAAGCACTAAGCGAAGACGAAATTCGCGCCGAAGTCGAGAAAGCGCTTGCCGCTTCTGGCTTGCCGCGCGAAATGGCTTCGATGAAGCCGTTGATGGCGACGCTGAAACCCGCACTGGAAGGCCGCGCCGATATGGCTTTTGTCAGCCAGTATCTGCGCACCCTGTTACAAAATTCTTAATCCAAGGCGGGCCGACGGCTGCCGATGGCAAAACGCATTCCCAAACCGTTCATTGACGAATTAACAGCGCGAACCGATTTGCTCGCGCTGTTGTCGTCTCGTATCACCTTCACCAAGAAATCGGGCAGCAACCACTGGGCTTGCTGCCCGTTTCATGAGGAAAAAACGCCGTCGTTCAGCGTTAATACGCAGAAAGGCTTTTACCACTGCTTCGGCTGTGGTGTTAGCGGCGATGCCATTCGTTTCCTGATGGATTACGACAACCTGCCCTTCCCGGAAGCCATCGAACGCCTCGCCGAATTCAACGGGCTGGATGTTCCCTACGAAGACGACGGGCGGCAAACTGACCCGCAGGAAAAAGACCGCTACGACCTCGGCCTGGAATGCCTTGCCGATGCGGCGGCATTTTTTCATGAAGCGTTTTACGGCGAGAGCGGCAAAGCGGCACGCGATTACCTGCGCCAGCGGCAGCTGAAAAAAGCGACCGTTGATGCCTTCCAACTCGGCTACGCCCCGCCCGGTAACGCGCTTCTCGCCCACCTTGGCAGCAAATACCCGCTACAACTGTTGCAGGATGTAGGACTGGTCGGCGTCAAAGAGGACCACCATTACGACTGGTTCCGCGAGCGCGTCATCTTCCCCATCCACAACATCAAGGGCAAAGTCATCGCCTTTGGTGCGCGAGCGATGGGTGAGGCGCAGCCGAAATACCTGAATTCGCAGGAAACGACGTGGTTTAACAAACGTTTCGAGCTGTACGGCCTGCATCAGGCGATGCAAGCACGCGAGCGCACCCTACTCGTCACCGAAGGCTATATGGACGTCATCAAACTGTGGCAGCACGGCGTAAAAAACGCGGTCGCCGCCCTCGGCACTGCTATCGGCGACACCCATATCAGCCAATTGAAAAAGCGCGCGGAGAAAGTCTATTTCTCCTTTGACGGCGACACTGCCGGACAAAAAGCGGCACGCAAAGCGCTGGAAGCGGTTTTCAGCCAGCACGACAAACAGCACGAATGGCGCTTCATGTTCATGCCTACCGGTGAAGACCCCGACTCGCTCGTGGAAAAAGCGGGCGTTGCCGCCTTCCAGCAAGTAATGGATGCCAGCCTGCCCGCCTCGGCCTTCTTCCTGCAAACGCTGGACGACGGCGCAGGCGCGCAACGCAGCGCCGAAGCACAAGCAGAACTCGCCGGCGAAGCGCAGCGCTGGCTGGAACTTCTGCCAGACGCCGACTTCCGCGAAATCCTGCGCGCGCAAGTGATGAAACGCTTTGACCTGCCGGTGCTGACGCTTTCCGGCAACACCGCCAGCGCCACGCGCCAGAGCACGCCCACCTGGCGGCCGCCGCGCGAAATGGTCGTCGTCAGACCCAAAGACAAAGGCATCCAGCTAATGGCGCGTCTGCTGCTGCAACCACAATGCGCCCTGCCTTTGCGCCGCTGGGAATACCCGCCGGAAGACGCCGAACTACAACTGTTCTGGCTCTACTGCTACGCCTTGCAAAGCAGCGGCGCCGACAGCACCCACGCCGAGACCTTCCTGCACCAGCACGGCGTATACGAAGCGGTGGCATCGGCCGCCAAACTGCTGGCGCGGCTGGACGCACAGCAACAACGCGACGAATTTGCCGACATGCTCGCCAACCTGCAAAAAAACTACGCCAGCCAGCTGGCGCGACTTGAAAAATTCTCCGTCGCCCGCATAAAGCAGGACTAACTTTCGACTTTTACAACAACGGGATAAACCATGAGCGATTTTGAACAAGAGCCAGAAGAATATGACGTCCAGGACGAAGTCAAAGAACTCCTCGCCCGCGGGCGCGAACAAGGATTCCTGACCTACGAAGAAATCCACGAAGCACTGCCGGAGCAGGCACTGGAAGGCGACAAATACGACGAAATGATTGCGCTCATTGTCGAAATGGGCATTGACGTCGTCGAAAGCGCACAAGAAGACGGCGGCGTCATTGCCACCGATGACGAAGAAGAAGTGCCAAGCGCCGCCGCGCTAAACGAAGCCGAAATCGGCCGTACCACCGACCCGGTGCGCATGTACATGCGCGAAATGGGCGCGGTTGACCTCCTCACCCGCGAAGGCGAAATCGCCATCGCCAAGCGCATCGAAGCGGGGCTGAATACCGTACAGCAGACGCTGGCCGAATTCCCGTTCGCCGTCTCCGCCCTGCTGGCAGAATTCGCCAAAATTGAAGCGGGCGAAGGACGTCTGGGCGACCTGGTCAACGGCTACGGCGACCCCTATGCCAACAAAGAAGAAGAAACCCTGCTTGAAGAAAACGGCGACGACGAAGACAGCGAAACCCTCATCAGCGCAGGCGATGACGACGAAGACGACGACAGCGCTGCCCCGCTGGAAGAAGCGCCGAACAACCAGGACGCGCTGATTGAAGCCAAAGAAAAACTGATCGAGCTCGCTGCCATCCACAAAAAACTGATGACCGCGCTCAACAAGGGCAAAAGCCTGGACGACAAAAAAAACCAGAAAATCCACGGTGAAATCAAAGAATACATCGCCGCCTTCTCCTTCCCGCAAAAAACCATTGACCTGATGGAAGGACAGCTGAACGTCGCCGCCGAAGAAATCCGCGACATCGAACGCCGTCTGATGCGCCTTGTTATCGAGCGCGCCGGCATGCCGCGCAAACTCTTCATCCAGGAATTTCCGGGTAACGAAACCAACCCCGACTGGATCGTCGGCCAGAGCAAACAGCGGCGCAAATACGCAGAAAAACTCAAAGGGATGATTACCGAAATCCAGGTCGAACAAGAAAAATACCTGGAAATCGAAAAGCGCTACCACATGAGCATCCCGCAGCTCAAAGAAATCCAGAAGCGCCTCTCCATGGGCAAAAACCAGGCCAAACGCGCCAAAGAAGAAATGGTCGAAGCCAACCTGCGCCTCGTCATCTCCATTGCGAAAAAATACACCAACCGTGGCCTGCAATTCCTGGACCTCATCCAAGAAGGCAACATCGGCCTGATGAAAGCGGTGGACAAATTCGAATACCGCCGCGGCTTCAAATTCTCCACCTACGCCACCTGGTGGATACGCCAGGCGATTACCCGCTCCATCGCCGATCAGGCGCGCACCATCCGCATCCCGGTGCACATGATTGAAACCATCAACAAACTGAACCGCATCTCGCGCACCCTGGTGCAGAAAAACGGGCGCGAACCGACGCCGGAAGAACTGGCCGAAGCGATGGACATGCCGGAAGAAAAAATCCGCAAAGTGCTGAAAATCGCTAAAGAACCCATCTCGATGGAAACCCCGATTGGCGACGACGAAGACTCGCATCTGGGCGACTTCATCGAAGACTCCAACGTCATGTCGCCGTTGGAAGCCGCGACCACCCGCGGCCTGTCGGAAGCAACCAATGAAGTCTTGGCCTCGCTCACCCCGCGCGAAGAGCGGGTGCTGCGCATGCGCTTCGGCATCGACATGAACACCGACCACACCCTGGAAGAAGTCGGCCGCCAGTTTGACGTTACCCGCGAACGCATCCGCCAAATAGAGGCAAAAGCACTGCGCAAACTGCGCCATCCCAACCGCTCGGAACTGCTAAAGAGCTTCCTCAACGATTGAATAAACTAAGCCTTTCTTGAATGTTTGTCGTTTTTCTCTTTTCTGAGGAAAACGGCAAATTTATGATGCAAATTAGGCGTATTGGACAAAAAAAAGAGCTGTTTTGGAGGACATTGCTCCTATAGGACAAAATGGAGGCTGTCAGCCCTCTGTTAATAGAGAAATAGTCCTTTATAAACCTTACTTTATTCTCCATTTTTATCCCGTGATGACACCCCAATTTGCGCTTTAAGTCGGCAAATCTCCCGTCCAGCAGATTGGTGGTGTTGTGGATGCCCAAAGCGGGGTGCGCCTCAAAGGTAAACAGGTCATCCAGGTTCCGTTTCAGGCTCAGATACGCGCTTCTCAGCTTCTTGTGTGTGTGTGATTCGCGGCGTATAGGACAAAATGGAGGCTGTTTTTGAGGACCTTGCCTCTATAGGACAA
>CAURAS010000144.1:0-4803 GCA_963522865.1 uncultured Cardiobacterium sp. | reverse complement strand
GCGTGAGATAGAGCGTTTTCTCCAGATAATAGTAAGCAAAGGCGATGGATGCCCAAGAAGCCAGCCCGCTAACGGCGAGCACGATGCGACGATGCGTGTCGGTAAAAGTCATGAAAAATATCCATGTTACAAAAAACGGCGCGGATAATAGCAGAAGCTCGTAGGAAGATAAAGCAGTAGGGCTTGTATTTAAAGAGAGTTTATATTATGGTCTTTGTCATCCCGTTATTCGCCGTAACGGGATTTTTCTCATAATATACATTCTAGGAAGTTATGGTAAAGTTATTCCAAACCCCCTTATCCATGATATGTTGGGTTAGATTCATGTTTAGATGCTTTCACGTAATCAGATATACGAATATTTTTATGCGCGTTAGAATGATTTATGCTTGATCTATACGTTGCTTTCTCTTTAGGCTCAGATGCGAATTCTGCAAGGCATTTTTTTATATCTAAAAGATAGTCTAATTTTGTCGTGCCATGGATGGCTTTCAATGTATAAACCCATTTAATTTTTCATCGTTTTTGTGCTATCGAATATTGCTGTTTTTCTAACGCCTAAACTAACTCTATGAAACACTTATTAGCTTTTATCACAATTGCCACCCTCACCTGTCGTGCCTTTGCGCAAGGCGACGATCCCGCGGCGGTTGCCAAAGATTTCTTCAGCGCCTGGCTGGCGGGCGACAGCGGTCGTACTGTCGCCCTGCTCTACTTTCCGCCGCAGGCACCGCGCTGTCTTGCGCCGGATGACAAGCTCGTGCTGGCGCGCGCCGCGTTCGGGGCGCTGCCGGAAATGGTGCAAGCGCATCAGGGCGTGCGTGAAATTGCGGGCAATGCTTCGCCAAGCACCATTGGCGATGGCGATGCGTTGCGCCTGCCGCTCGTCATTACCGCCGAAGACGGTACCGCGTTCACCCGCACGGTGACGTTGCAGCATACCGCCGACGGCTGGCGCATTCGTCTCTAGCCGCCCGATACTAAAGAATTTATTGCAATCCTGACCTTTATCAAGGTGGTCTCCTTGCCGTTTTGTAAAAATGCCGCACGTCGCGACGTCCGTCGCCGCAATTTTTATGATCTCTGGAGGCAATGAATTATGAAAGAATACAAACGATTGTGGGTGATACTCGGCCTGATTATGGTCGGTTCATTCACCTTGCTCGGTTATTTCGGCAAGGAGGTTTATAACGAACGTCCGCCGATTCCGGTCGAATTTGTCGATGAAAGCGGCAAGGCGATTTACACCGAAGCCGATATTCTCGCCGGTCAGTCCGCCTGGCAATCCATCGGCGGCATGTCGGTCGGTACCGTCTGGGGACATGGTGCGTATCAGGCGCCAGACTGGACCGCCGACTGGATCCACCGCGAGGTGCTCGGCTGGCTCGACCAGCAGGCGCAACGCGAATACGGCAAGCCTTACGACCAGCTTTCTGAACGCGACCAGGCGACGCTGCATTACGACGCACAGCAGGCGTTCCGCAAGAACACTTACGACCAGGCAACCAACAAGGTTACGCTGTCTGCCGACCGCGTCCGCTCCATCGAAGCCGTTGCCGCCTATTACGACAAGCTGTTCGGCAACGACCCGGAACTGCACAAGTTGCGCGAATCCTACGCGATGAAGGAAAACACCCTGGCCGACGCCGACAAGCGCGCCAAGCTCAATGCCTTCTTCTTCTGGTCTGCCTGGGCAGCATCCACCAACCGCCCGAATCTGGACGTCACCTACACCAACAACTGGCCGCATGAGCCGCTGATTGGCAACCATCCGTCCGCAGAAAACGTCATCTGGTCCATCAGCTCCGTCGTCACCCTCATCTTCGGGATTGGTTCAGTCATCTGGATCTGGGCATTCTTCACCCGTCACGAGCACGACGAAATCGTCATCCCCGAACGTGACCCGCTCACCCTGGTCAAACTCACCCCGTCGCAAAAAGCGCTGGGCAAATACCTGCTAATCGTCGCGGCGCTGTTCTTCGCGCAAGTCATGCTGGGCGGCTTCACCGCGCACTACACCGTTGAAGGACAAGACTTCTACGGCATCCCGGTCGCCGACTGGCTGCCCTACAGCCTGACCCGCACCTGGCACATCCAGTCCGCCATCTTCTGGATCGCCACCGGCTTCCTCGCCGCGGGACTGTTCCTCGTGCCGATTATCAACGGCGGTAAAGACCCGAAATTCCAAAAACTCGGCGTTGACCTGCTCTTCTGGGCACTGATTGTCGTCGTCGTCGGCTCCTACCTCGGCCAGTTCGTTGCCCTCAAAGGCTGGATGAACAGCAAACTGAACTTCTGGCTCGGCCACCAGGGCTACGAATTCGTCGAAATCGGCCGTCTCTGGCAAATCGCCCTGTTCCTCGGCCTCGTCTTCTGGCTTGCCCTCATGCTACGCGGCATCTGGACGGCGCTGCGCCAGCCGGGCGACAAGAGCCTGCTCATCCTCTTCACCGCCTCCGCCGCCGCCATCGGCCTGCTCTACGCCCCGGCGCTGGTTTACGGCGAACACACCCATATCTCCATCATGGAATACTGGCGCTGGTGGGTCGTGCACCTCTGGGTAGAAGGCTTCTTTGAAGTATTCGCCACCACCGCGGTCGGCTTCATCTTCTACAACCTCGGTATGGTCAGCAAACGCGCCGCCACCACCGCCGCCCTGCTTGCCGCGATGCTCTTCATGATCGGCGGTATCCCCGGCACCTTCCACCACCTCTACTTCGCCGGCACCACCACGCCGATCCTCGCCATTGGCGCGATGTTCTCCGCGCTGGAAGTCGTGCCGCTGGTGCTGCTCGGCTACGACGCCTTCGAGAACTGGACCATCCAGCACAAATCCGAATGGATGAAACCGATGCGCTGGCCGCTGACCTTCTTCATCGCCGTCTCCTTCTGGAACATGCTCGGCGCCGGCGTCTTCGGCTTCCTCATCAACCCGCCGATCTCGCTCTACTACCTGCAAGGGCTGAACACCACCCCGAACCACGGGCACGCGGCACTGTTCGGCGTGTACGGCTTCCTCGCCCTCGGCTTCACCCTGATGGTCCTGCGCTACATCCGCCCGACCCTGCAAATGAACGGCAAACTGATGTTCTGCGCCTTCTGGTTGCTTAACCTCGGCCTCGCGTTGATGCTCTTCACCAGCCTGCTGCCGATCGGCATCATCCAGGCACACGCCGCGATCAACGAAGGCCTGTGGTGGGCGCGCAGCGCGGAATTCACCGAGCAAACGCCGATCATCCACACCCTGCGCTGGGTACGCACCATCGGCGACGTCGTCTTCATCCTCGGCGCAGTCGCCTTCGGCACCCAGATTGTCAAAGGCCTGCTGCACAAAGAACCGGCCGAAGCGGCAACCCCGACCGCCCAAAGCTGATTCACTCACGCAGCAAAAACCCGCCGTCAGGCGGGTTTTCTCGCTTTAATATACATACACACCGAGCGCTCAGGTGTATGTATAACTGCCCCGCCCCGGAATCCCCATGCACGACACCCTCAAACCACAACTCCTCGCCTGGCGGCGCGATTTCCACCGCTACCCCGAACAAGGCTTCCTCGAAATCCGCACCGCATCCCTCATCGCCGCTGAACTGGCGCGCCTCGGCTACCGCCTGCGCCTGGGGCGCGAAGTGATGGATGAGACCGCCCTCATGGGCAAACCCGACGCCGCAACCACCGCCGCGCATGCCACCTGGGCACGCGAACACGGTGCCGATCCCGCCTTCCTTGACGCGCTCAAAGACGGCTACACCGCCGTCGTCGCTGACTGGGATAGCGGCAGACCCGGCCCAACCACCGTCCTGCGCGTGGACATGGACGCGCTTCCCATCCACGAAAGCGACGCGCCCGATCACTACCCGCAACAGCACGGCTTCCGCTCGCAAAACCCCGGCAGCATGCACGCCTGCGGCCACGACGGCCACAGCGCTATCGGCCTCGCCGTCGCTACCCTCATCGCGGAAAACCGCGCCGCCCTCCGCGGCAAAATCCGCCTCATCTTCCAGCCTGCCGAAGAAGGCGTGCGCGGCGGCAAATCGCTAGTCGCCACGGGCGTGGTGGACGATGCCGACTACTTCATTGCCCTCCACCTCGGCCTTGGCGTGCCGCAGCGCCACTTCGTCGCCGGAGCCGCCGGCTTCCTCGCCAGCAGCAAACTGGACGTCGCCTTTCACGGCGTCGCCGCCCATGCCGGAGGCGCACCGCAGAGCGGCAAAAACGCCCTGCTTGCCGCTGCCAGCGCCACGCTCAACCTGCACGCCATCCCGCGCCACAGCGCCGGCGCGTCGCGCATCAACGTCGGCGAATTGCACGCGGGCAGCGGGCGCAACATCATCGCTGACCACGCCGCCCTGAAACTCGAAACCCGCGGCGCAAACGCCATCGTCAATGACTACCTCGAGGCCGAAGCACGCCGCATCATCACCGGTGCCGCGCAAATGTACGGCGTGCGCGCGGAAATCCGCCTCGCCGGACAAGCCATTGACTGCCGTCCCAGCCCGGCACTGGCCGCACAACTGGCGCAGTTAGCCGAAGCATCGCCCTACTTCGACCACGTCCAGACCGAAGACGCCCGCGCGCTCGGCTCCGAAGACGCCACCTGGTACATGCAGCGCGTACAAGAACGCGGCGGCGAGGCGACCTACTGCCTCATTGGCAGCGACCTCGCCGCCGGCCATCACCACGAACGCTTTGACATCAACGAAGCCTCCCTCTTCGCCGCGACCGACCTCCTCTACCGCGCCGTACAACACCTCAACCGGAGCCAGCCATGACCACCTTCCGCGTCGCCCGCATCTACGACTACCA
>CAURAS010000143.1:0-4833 GCA_963522865.1 uncultured Cardiobacterium sp. | reverse complement strand
GACCGGCGCCTGTTTTTGCTGGCGGCGACGGCGCTCGTGCTGCTCGCGCTGGCGCTCGCCGATCTCGCTACCGGCCCGTCCGGGATGCTGCTGGACGATATTTTCCGCGCGCTGCGCGCCGGGGCGTTTTATGACAAGTCGCGCAGCGAGGTCGCCAGCCGCGCGCTCGCGCTGCTGCCCGCCGCGCCGTCCGGACTGGAGTCGCTTTGGCAGGGCATGCATGATGTTTTCAGCGAGGAAGCGCGCCTGCGCAAACTGGTAACGATTCTCTGGGGGCTGCGCATGCCGCAGACGCTGACTGGCATTCTCGTCGGCTTCTGCCTCGGCCTCGCCGGGTTGCAGATGCAGACCATCCTCGCCAACCCGCTCGCCAGTCCGTTCACCCTCGGCTTTTCCGCTGCCGCCGGTTTTGGCGCGGCGCTCGCCATTATGTTTGGCGGGATGATGCCGGGCGTCGCCGGGCATGCCTGGTACGGCTTCATCATCGTCCCCGCCGCCGCGTTTGCGATGACCATCGGCGCCTGTGGCCTCATTTATCTCATCGCCGTGCTACGCAGTGCCACGCCCGCCATTCTCGTTCTCGGCGGCATTGCGGTGCTGTTTTTCTTCCAGTCGCTGCAATCGCTGCTGCAATTTCTCGCCACGCCGGAAGCCTCGCAACAAATCGTCTTCTGGCTGTTTGGCAACCTGCTGAAGGCCAGCTGGACGTCGGTCGCGGTCGGCCTCGCTACGCTCGCCCTCTGTCTGCCGTTCATCATCCGCGACACCTGGGCGCTGACCACGCTCCGCCTCGGTGACGCCAACGCGATGAGTCTTGGCATTCATGTGGATCGCCTGCGCCGCCGCAGTTTCATCATCGTCTCGCTGCTGACCGCCGCGGCGGTATCGTTCATCGGCACGATTGGCTTCGTCGGCCTGATTGCGCCGCACATGGCGCGCTCGCTCGTTGGCGAAGATCACCGCTTCGCGCTGCCGCTGGCCGCCGTTACTGGCGCGGTCATCCTCATCGGCGCCTCGGTCGTCGGCAAGATTCTCTCGCCCGGCGGCGCCATTCCCGTTGGCATTATTACCGCCGTCGCGGGCGTGCCGATGCTTTTTGGCATCATCCTGCGCAGCGGGCAAAGGAGCGCTGCATGAGCCTGGAACTTGAACACGTCGCCGTCAGCTACGGCGCAAACCCCATCCTGCGCGACGTTACCGCCCGCCTGGAGCCGGGGCAAATCGTCGGCCTCATCGGCCCAAACGGCACCGGCAAATCAACGCTTATCAAAAGCATCGCCACCGTGCAACGCTTTCAGGGCGCTATCCGTTGGCAGGGCGCGCCGGTCAGCCTGCGCGACATCGGCTTCATGCCGCAGAACTGCCAGGTCAGCGCCGAACTGAGCGTGCTGGAAACCGTACTGCTCGGCCATCACGAAAAACTTGGCCTGCGCGTCGGCCACCAACTGCTCGATGCCGCAAGCGCCATCCTGGACGACTTCCGCATCGGCCACCTGCACGACCGTTGCATGACGCGCCTCTCCGGCGGGCAACAGCAACTGGTGCAGCTCGCGCAACGCCTCCTGCGCGAACCGAAACTGCTGCTGTTCGATGAGGCGACGAGCGCGCTCGACATCCGCCACCAGATGCAGGTGTTTGACCGCCTGAACGCTTACGTCGCGCGTACCGGCGCGCTGGTGGTGATTGCCATCCACGACCTGAACCTCGCCGCGCGCCATACGCAGACCATTCTGCTGCTGAACAAGGGGCATGTGGCAGGGCAGGGCGCATTCGCGGAAATTGTCTCGCCGGAAAGCCTGCGCGCGGTGTATGAGATCGAGGCGGAAATCGTTACCACGCCGAGCCAGTACACCGCCGTCATCCCGGTGTGTCCGTGTCATCGGGATGGATGAAAAACCGTGTGCCAAGCGCCTGCAATGGCAGCTATGACACCAGGCTTGCCCATAAAGGCGGTTTGCCATTGATGCAGTCGCTACGCACATGATTTGTTGCGCCACCCCAACCCTTCCCCACAGAGCGTATGGAGTGGTTTACATACACCTGAGCGCTCGATGTGTATGTAAATAGCGGTTGGGTTTATCGGGCGAGGCTCGTAGCAGCCACAATTGTAAACACCCTCTAACTGGAGATTCGTATGAAAAAATTGCCGTTTATCCTCGCTTTCGCCGCCCTTGCCCTGCATGGTTGCGACCAAGGCAAACCTGGCGCCGCCAAGCCTGCTGCGCCCGCTTTCATCGGTACTTACAAGGGCGTACTGCCCTGCGCCAGTTGTGCCGGCATTGAAACTACGCTGGAACTCGCCACCGACGGCAATTACACGCTGACCACGCTTTTCCTCGAAGTGCCGGATGCAAAACCGGAAACCGTGCGCGGGCGTTACACACAAAGCGATGATAAAACCTTGGTTCGCCTCGATGACAACGGCGGCAACTACACCTACTTCATCGGTGAGCGCCAGCTGGAAATGCGCGACGCCGACGGCACTATTGGCGATCGCAGTGCCGAAGAAAATGCCAATTACCGCCTGCAAAAACAATAGATTTCCGTGCGGTTTTCTGTGTCAGCGATGCTCCGCGGCAAAGGCGTCCATGTAGTCAATCAGCGCGTGTACCGAGGCGATGTCGAGCGCGTTGTAGAGGCTGGCGCGCAGGCCGCCGACGATTTTGTGGCCTTTGAGACCAGATAGACCGTTTTTTTCGGCTTCCTGCCAGAAGCGGGTGTCCAGTTCGGCGCTGCGGGTGCGGAAGACGACGTTGGTGCGTGAGCGGTACTGCGGCGCGATGGTGTTCGTGTAGTAGTCGCTGCGGTCGAGGTAGGCGTACAGCAGCGCCGATTTTTCCTGGCTGGCGCGCTCAAAGTGGGTGATGCCGCCGGCGCGTTCTATCCAGCGCATCACTTTGTGCAGCAGGTAGATTTGCCAGGTGGGCGGGGTGTTGTAGAGGCTGTTGGCGGCGGCGTGTGCGGCGTAAGTGAGGAAACGCGGCACGCGCGGGTGGTCGGTGAGCAGGTCGCGGCGCACGTAAACGAGGGCGAGGCCTGCCGGGGCGAGGTTTTTTTGTACGCCGCCATAGACGATGGCACTGCGCGCCCAGGGGATGTCGGCACGGGTGTAGTAGTCGGAAGAGGCGTCAATGACCAGCGGTGCGGCAGCTTCCGGGTAGGCGCGGTACTGGATGCCGTTCACGGTTTCGTTGCTGGTGAGATAGAGGTAGCGGCAGTCGGTAGGCAGGGCGGGGAGTGTATCCGGCAGGGCGGTGTAGCCGCCGTCGCGCCCGCTCCAGATGGCTTGCGCATTGCCGACGCGCTCGGCTTCTTTGAGCGCTTTGTCCGCCCAGACGCCGCTGTCGATGTAGGCGGCGCTGCCGCCGTCGGCGAGCAGGTTGAGCGGGATCATGTCGAATTGTTGGTGTGCACCACCGGGCAGGAGCAGCGCCTGGAAGTCGTCCGGCGCGCCGATGAGGCGTTGCGCGAGGGCGAGAGTTTCGTTATGCAAGGCTTCAAAGCGGGCGCTGCGGTGGCTGATTTCCAGCACCGACATGCCGCTGCCCTGGAAATCGGTCAGCTCGGCGCGCGCTTCTTCGAGTACGGATAGCGGCAGGGTGCAGGGGCCGGCGCAGAAGTTGTGGATGCGGTGGGTCATGGTTGGGTCTCCTTATGGTTAGCGGGGTAGGCCGACGGGATTTGCGGGCGCGGGCAGGGCGCTGCTGTCCGTCTGCCAGAGCAGGGCAGCGAGGACGACAAGCACGATGCCGCCCGCGAGCGCCAAGGTTTGTGTCAGGCGGGCGAAGCGGGTTTCGTCGCGCAGGAGGCGGCGGGCAAGGCGCTGTTTGCCGTGGTAGCAGAGCAGGGCGATGGTGGTGATGGTCAGCGCGGTGCCGCAGGCAATGGCAAGGGTCATCGCCATGCCGGCGGCAGCGATACCCCAACTCCAGGCGACAGCGAGGCTTAACACCGCACCGCTGCACGGGCGGATGCCGATGGCAATCGCCGCTGCCCACGGGGTGAGCGGGCGCGCGGTGTGGGTATGGCAGGCGCAATGGGCGTGGTGATGGTGCGGGCGGTGGCGGTAGATAATGTAGATACCGATGGCGGCGATGAGCAGAGCGTTGGCGCGGTTCAGCCACAGGGTTTGCGCGACGGCATCGGCGATGAAGCGGTGCAAGAGTCCCATCGCCAGCGCCACCCAGAGAATGGCGCTCACGCCTTGCAGCAGCGCGCCGCCGGTGGCGATGGCGAGGGTCTGTCGCCGTGCGGTGGGTTGGCTTAAGGTGAAGGTGGCGATGATGGCTTTGCCGTGGCCGGGGCCGATGGCGTGCAGGATGCCGTAGAGGAAGCCGAGACCGCAGAGGGTGAGCCAGGTGGCGGCGTCGTTGCCGTGCTGGCGCAGTTCGCGCAGGGTCGCGGCGAGGTCGCGCTGCCAGCCGTTTTGCAGGCGTTGTGCGGTGAGACGTAGCGGTTGCCAGGCGTAGATGAGCGCGAGGGCAAGGATGATGAGGAGGAGGACGGGGAGGGCGCCTGGCGGTTTATGGGAGCGCGAGGTTTGCGGATGAACCCCACCCCCATCCCCTCCCCCACAGGGGGAGGGGGGAAGCGCTGCGGGGTGTTTGCTGCCCCCACCCCAACCCTCCCCCACAGGGGGAGGGAGTTGTTCGGCGATGCGGGATTTCATTGTGCTTCCCTCCAGATCATGTTGGGGACGGAAGTACGGTTTAAGGGGATTGCTGCCCCCACCCCGCCCCTCCCCCTGTGGGGGAGGGCGTTGTGTTCGGTGATGCGGTATTTCATTGTGCTTCCCTCCAGATCATGTTGGGGACGGAAGTACGGTTTAAGGGG
>CAURAS010000142.1:0-4862 GCA_963522865.1 uncultured Cardiobacterium sp. | reverse complement strand
TTGGGCTGTATCATGGTCTGGTTGCCACTTTGAGTGAATTGTAAACAGACCCTAAATAGTGCGCATGATTACAGTACATTTAATTCGCGAATGGCATTCTCGTGATCCTGCATCGCGGCTTTTTCTAGCCATTGCCGCGCCTGTGCTTTGTCCCGGGCAAGATATTCGCCGTCCCGATACATCGTGCCGATAAAATATTGCGCGTCGGCATTATCCTGTGCGGCCGCCTTGCCCAACAGGCGCACGCCTTGTTCTGGATCATGGGCAACGCCATTTAAGCCATCAAGATAGAGTAATCCGAGAATGACTTGTGCCGGGGCAAATTCCTGTGCTGCTGATTTCTCCACCCAATAACGCGCCAGTGCAATATCCTGCGCGAGATGTTCGCCCATGAAATACATGACGCCAAGGAATTCTTGCGCCTCCGGCACGCCACCTTCTGCTGCTTGTTTCAGCCATTGCATTGCCAGGGGATAATTTTGCGCGGCGTATATGCCGGCATAATAAATATTGGCCAGGGCAAATTGCGCGTCGGCATCATGCTGCGCGGCAGCGGCTTCCAATAGTGCCAGTGCGCGTGTCGGACTTTCTTCCAGAATTTGCATGGCCAGATGATATTGCGCCTTGGCAAAACCTTGCGCGGCAGATTTTTTCAGCCATTGTTCTGCCATGATGCTATCTTGGGAAACAGCGCTGCCACTGTAATACATCATGCTCAGCACATATTGGGCAATGGCGCTGCCATTACGCGCCAGGGTCAATATTTGTGGAAAGGCTTGCGCCGGAATTTTCGCGATACATTCGCCCATTTCCTGGTGGAGGCTTTTTGTCGTCTGTACCGGTACTTTTATCAGCGGCGGTAGGGCGACAAAGAGGGTTTCATTTTTCATGATTCGCTCTGTTTTGTTTCGGAATTTGACCGGAAAGCGATTCTAGCGACGAATGATGCATCATGGCAATACTTTTCCCGCAATAATGCCGGTTTTTTTATTGCCTTTTTCTGTTTTTCGGCCGTTACGAGGGGGTTTTTTAATTATGCCGCCGTTTTTATCTTGTATTAGGGACGGCTTCTGACAAGCGACGACAATGTTTTTATGCCGCTTCTGACAGGGTAATATACATACAGCTGAGCGCTCGATCTGTATGTATAATTTGGCAGCAGGGCAAGCGTGGCATGTGATTAGGGGGCAGTTTTTCTGTGGTTTTGTGAGGTTCTGCACGTTACAATGCACCCGTGTTCACACATTTTTATCATCCGGAGGCCTTATGAACTACACCTGTCGTGACATCATGATTGACCATCCGCGTACCCTGCATCCGGCAATGACCATCGCCGAGGCATTTGCAGCGACGCACCACAGCGGCGTGCGCTATTTCCCGGTGGTAGACGACGTCGGCGATTTTGTCGGTGTTTTCAGTAGTATGTCATTGATTGAGATACTCTTGCCGCGCGGCATAACCGCCAATCTGGCGCACGGCAAGAAACTGCCCGAACTGGATTTCATGAAGACCACGGTCGAGGAATTGCGCTATCGCCTGCGCGAGCGCGGCAATGAGCCAATTACTGACTTTCTCATTACCAAAAATATCCCGCTACTTCACCCAGAAACCAGCTTGATGGAAGCACTTTATCTGATTTATCAATATCATAGCCACGCCATCATCGTTGAAAAGGACAGCCGTCGCTTCCTTGGTGTGGTCAGCATCAACGGCGTTCTCGACCATATTCAAGGTAAAAAAGGATAATTACATGAATGCACATGCGATATTTGGGCTGAGCCCGATGTGGCTCTCCGGCATTATCCTGGTTATCGTCTATATCATCCTGATTCTGGAGAAATTAAATCGCGCTGTCATCGCCCTTTTTGGTGCGATGTTGATGATTTACTGCGGTCTGCTTAATCAGGCGCAAGCAGTCGAAAAAATTGATTTCAATACGCTCTGGTTGCTCACCGGGATGATGATGTTGGTGAATATCACCGCAAAAACCGGGGTATTTCAGTATGTTGCCATTCGCTCAGCCAAATGGGTGCGTGCCGACCCCATTGGCATCATGCTGATGCTGGCCGGCATCACCGCGCTGTTTTCGGCGCTCTTGGATAACGTGACTACGGTGCTGCTGGTTACGCCGATCACCTTGCTCATTACCGAGCAACTCAATGTGCGCGCCTTTCCCTACCTGTTTGCGACCATTTTTGCCTCAAACATCGGCGGCACTGCGACGCTTATCGGCGACCCGCCTAACATCATCATCGGTTCAAAAAATGGTCTCAGTTTTGACGCCTTCATCTATCACTTGACGCCGATTGCCGTGATCATCCTGCTCGCCGTCTGTGTCATGCTCTGGCTGACGCAGCGGCGTGGCTTAAAAACTACTCTGCGCGCCCGCGCTCGTATCCTGCGTTTTGACGAGCGGGAGGCTATTACCGATATCCGCCTGCTGAAAAAATGTGCCGTCGTCTTTGCCCTTGTCCTGCTGGGTTTCTTTGCCGGCCATCCGCTGCATATCGAACCTGGCACGGTTGCCCTCTCCGGCGCGGCACTCCTGATGATGCTCGCCTATGGCAGCCAGCCCGGCGAGAAGCAAAGCGAAAACGTACACCATGCCTTCGCCGAGGTTGAATGGGTCACCATTTTCTTCTTTATGGGGCTGTTCATCATCGTAGGCGCCGTCGAACAAAGCGGTCTGTTGGAAGTGATGGGTGCGAAACTCATCGCCGCTACCAACGGCGACGTACCGAAAATGGCCTATGCCGTACTCTGGGTATCGGCGCTGCTCTCCTCGGTGCTGGACAACATCCCCTTCGTTGCCACCATGATTCCGCTGTTGCAATCAGCCGGTCACAGTATTCCTCCGGAAGCGTTCGAGCCGGTGTGGTGGGCACTCGCTTTGGGCGCTTGCCTTGGTGGCAACGGCACGCTGATTGGCGCCAGCGCCAACCTCACTGTCGCTGCCTTTGCCGAAAAAGCGAAGCAACCCATAGGTATGGTGCAGTTCGCCAAATACGCTTTCCCGCTGATGCTGCTGACCATCCTTATCTCGCATGTCTATCTGTGGTTGCGCTATTTCTGATAGCGCAGGTAGGCAAGCGTAGCAGGGGTCGTTATACATACACATTGAGCGCTCAGGTGTATGTATAACGGCTATGAAGAAGGGCTGCGGTGCAGCGCTTTTTCATATTTTTCTGGAGGTTCGACGCCGATGGTAAATAGTATGATGGTCCAGTAAAAAGGCTGCCGAAGCAGCCTTTTTTCTTTAGCGTCAGACGTACTGCCTGCTTTCGCCGCCGTGCGCGACGTTTTCCACGCAACGCGGGCAGAGGCCGGGGTAGGCGGGATCGCTATTGACGGTCGGCAAGATGTGCCAGCAGCGTTCGCATTTGTCGCCGTCGGCTTTTTGTACGCTAACGGCCAGCGCTTCGCCTTTTTCCAGGGTAACGGCGGAGGTGATGAAGAGGAAACGCAGTTCGTCGCCAAGGCGGGCGAGGTTTTGGTAGGTCGAATCCGGTGCGGTGATGTGCAGCGCTGCTTCGAGCGAGCCGCCGATGAGGCCGTCTTTGCGCGCGTTTTCCAGGGCGATGTTCACTTCTTCGCGCACGCGGATGAGGTCAGCCCAGTAGGCGGCGTCAAAGGCGCTGTCGTAGCCGGTGAGGCCGTCGTAGAAGCGGGCGAAGAAGACGGATTCTTCGCGCGTCCCCGGCATGTGTTGCCAGATTTCTTCGGCGGTGAAGCTCAGGATGGGCGCCAGCCAGCGCACCATGGCTTCGAGGATGTGCCAGATGGCGGTTTGGGCGGAGCGGCGCGCGCGGTTGTCGGTGGCGACGGTGTATTGGCGGTCTTTGATGATGTCAAGGTAGAAGCCGCCCATTTCGACCGCGCAGAAGTTGAAAAGCTGCTGGTAAATCAGGTGGAATTCGTAGTTTTCGTAGGCGGCGATGATGGTTTTTTGTAGGGCGTCGGCGCGGGCGATGGCGTAGCGGTCGAGCGCGAGCAGTTCTTTGGTCGGCACCGCGTGTTTTGCCGGGTCGAAGTCGTGCAGGTTGGCCAAGAGGAAACGGCAGGTGTTGCGGATGCGGCGGTAGGCGTCGGCACGCTGTTTCAGGATGTTGTCAGAAAGGCTGACTTCGGCGCTGTAGTCGGCGGACGATACCCAGAGGCGGAGGATGTCCGCACCGAGGGTATTGATGACTTTTTGGGGTTCGACGACGTTGCCGAGCGATTTGCTCATTTTGCGTCCGCTTTCATCGACGGTGAAGCCGTGGGTGAGCAGGCCTTTGTAGGGTGGGTGACCGTCGATGGCGCAGCCGGTGAGCAGCGAGGAGTGGAACCAGCCGCGGTGCTGGTCGCTGCCTTCGAGGTAGAGGTCGGCGGGGTAGCCGATGTCCGGGCGCTGGCGCAGCACGGCGTAATGAGTGCTGCCGGAGTCAAACCAGACATCCAAGACGTCGTTGAGTTTTTCGTAGTTTTCAAGGTCGGCAGCGGGGATAAGGTCGGCAAGCGCAAGGGTAAACCACGCTTCGATGCCGTCTTTTGCGATGACGGCGGCGGCTTTGTCCATGATGTTGAGGATGTCCGGGTGCAGTTCGCCCGTTTCTTTGTGCTGGACGAAGCAGAGCGGCACGCCCCAGTAACGCTGGCGGGTGATGCCCCAGTCGGGACGGTCAGCAATCATGTTGGTGAGGCGGCTGCGTCCCCATTCGGGGGTGAAGCGCACGTTTTTCAGGCCGTCGAGCGCGGTTTGGCGCAGCCCGGCTTTGTCCATGCTGATGAACCACTGCGCGGTGGCGCGGTAGATGGTCGGGCTGTGGTGGCGCCAGCAGTGCGGGTAGCTGTGGCGGATGGCTTCGTGGTGGACGAGGCGG
>CAURAS010000141.1:0-4877 GCA_963522865.1 uncultured Cardiobacterium sp. | reverse complement strand
CCGCGCACACGCCGATGATGCAACAATACCTCGGCATCAAAAAAGACTACCCGGACACCCTCGTTTTCTACCGCATGGGCGACTTCTACGAACTCTTTTTTGACGACGCGCGGCGCGGCGGCGAGTTGCTCGGCATCAGCGTCACCACCCGCGGGCAAAGCGCGGGCAAGCCCATCCCGATGGCGGGCGTGCCGGTGCATGCCATTGACAACTACATCGCCAAACTCGTCAAACAAGGGCAAACCGCCGTCATCTGCGAACAAATCGGCGACCCGGCGTTCGCCAAAGGGCCGGTTGAGCGCGCTGTCACCCGCATCATCACCCCCGGCACGCTCACCGACGAAGCGCTCCTGGACGAAGCCAGCGACAACATCCTCCTCTGCCTCGCGCCGAGCGGCGAGCAATACCACCTTGCCTGGGCGGACATCAGCAGCGCGCGTTACCACCTCAGCGAAAGCCTGACCCTGGACGCGCTCAAAAGCGAAATCGAGCGCCTGCGCCCGGCGGAAATCCTCATCCCGGACAGCGCCCGCCTGCCCGACCTCGGCGGCAAGCGCCCGCGCCGCCAGCCCGACTGGTACTTCGACGCCGACAGCGCCCTGAACCTCCTCCTCCAGCACTACCAGACCAAAACCCTGAACGGCTACGGCATCGCCGACGACGACCCCGCCATCCGCCCCGCCGGCTGCCTGCTGCAATACCTCTACGACACCCACAAACAAACCCTGCCGCCGCTCGCGCCGCCGCAGCGCGAAAACCGCGACGACAGCCTCACCATCGACGCCGCCAGCCGCCGCAACCTCGAACTCGAATACACCCTCGGCGGCGACGCCAAACGCAGCCTCATCGGCAGCATCAACCACTGCCAAACCCCGGCGGGCAGCCGCAACCTCAAACGCTGGATTAACCGCCCCTTGCGCGACCACGCCGCCATTAGCGCCCGCCACGACGCCGTCGCCGCCCTGCTTGCCAGCAATGAGCGCGACGCCCTGCGCGAATCACTGCGCCACAGCGCCGACATCGAGCGCATCACCACCCGCATCGCCCTCGGCAGCGCCCGCCCGCGCGAACTGGCGCAACTGCGCGACACCCTCAACCGCTGCCCGGACATCGCCGCGCTGCTTGCTCCCGCCGCGCAAACCGCCGCCCTGCTCGCCGCACACCACCCCGCACTACTCGCCCTCGCCCCCGTCGCCGAACACCTGACGCGCGCACTCGTCGAAAGCCCGCCACTCACCACCAAAGACGGCGGTATCATCGCCCCCGGCTACGACGCCGAACTCGACCGCCTCAACCAACTTGCGCACGACAGCCACAGCATCCTCGCCGAGCTGGAGACCGCCGAAAAACACAAAAGCGGCCTCAACAACCTGAAAATGGGCTACAACAACATCCACGGCTACTACATCGAAATCCCGCGCAGCCAAAGCGAGCAGGCACCCGCGCACTGGATACGCCGGCAAACCCTCAAAAACAGCGAACGCTACATCACCGACGAACTCAAAACCCTCGAAGACCAAGTACTGAACGCGCGCGACCAGGCTTTGGCGCTGGAAAAACAACACTACGACGCCCTGCTTGCCGCACTCGACCAGCACCGCGACGCCCTCTACCGCTGCGCCCGCGCGCTGGCCGAGACCGACACCCTCGCCGCCTACGCCCACCTCGCCGACAAAAACCACTACCAGCGCCCGACCCTGCACCCAGAACCCCTGCTGCATATCGAACAAGGCCGTCACCCCGTGGTCGAACAACACCTGAGTGAGCCCTTCATCGCCAACGACCTCGACCTCAACAAACGCCGCCAACTGCACATCATCACCGGCCCCAACATGGGCGGCAAAAGCACCTATATGCGCCAGGCGGCGCTCATCCTCATCCTCGCCTGCGCGGGCAGCTACGTCCCGGCAAAAAGCGCGCGCATCGGCGACCTGCACCGCATCTACACCCGCATCGGCGCCAGCGACGACCTCGCCGGTGGCCGCTCCACCTTCATGGTCGAAATGACCGAAACCGCGAACATCCTCAACAACGCCGACGCGCACAGCCTGGTCATCATGGACGAAGTCGGACGCGGCACCGGCACCTACGACGGCCTGTCGCTCGCCTGGGCGGCCGCCGAACGCCTCGCCAGCCAAAACCACGCACTGACCCTGTTCGCCACCCACTACTTTGAACTGACCGAACTGGCGGAAACCCACAAAAACATCAAAAACATCCACCTCGCCGCCGTCGAACACCACGACAACATCATCTTCATGCACCACGTCGAAGAAGGGGCGGCGAGCAAAAGCTACGGCCTGCAAGTGGCGCGGCTTGCGGGCGTGCCTATTGACACCATCCACGCCGCCACCGCCAAACTGCGCCAACTCGAAACCCGGCGCGACCACGGCAGCCCGCGCCTCAAACAAAACGAACTCCTGCCGCTCGCCGCCCCCGCGTCTGAACCTGCTCCCCCCGACCCCAAACTTCAGGCGCTTGCCGAAGAACTGGCGCTGACCAACCCGGACGAACTCACCCCGCGCGCCGCCCACGAACTCATCTACCGTTGGAAACAGCAGCTACAAAGCTAATCCCCCGACTTACTGCGCCCCTTGAAAAAGGCGAACGCTTTTTACAAGGGAACCCGGGGCGGGGGGTGTAAAAAACCGCGCAGCGACAAAATCACAACCCCACTTACATACACGAACCCCGCTACCGCGTATGCAAACTACCTGCCGCAAACTACCGCCGATATGCTCCCTCCCCCGTGGGGGAGGGCTGGGGTGGGGGCAGCAAATAATCGGCGCGGCGACAACACTTAATAAACCCAACAGTCATTTACCGTTTACATACACATCGAGCGCTCAGGTGTATGTAAATCACCAAACAGCCCCTAGCCCAGCGAAATCACCCCCGCCCGTTGGATTACAGCTTCGCCTAACCCAACCTGCACAGGCTACAATCACCCCGCCCCGGTTGTCCGCAGCAACAACCCGGACGGCAAACCCAACCGCTGCACCACCCACAACCGACATACAAAAGGAGTCCACCATGCCGGAATACAAAAAATGCCCCTACTGCGCCGAAGAAATCCTCGCAGAGGCAAAAAAATGCCGCTATTGCGGCGAGTTTCTCGATGAAGAACTGGCACAAGAAAAGCAGGAACAAAAATACAAAGTGGCGGATACATCTCTCCCCAATATGAATACGGTGGAATGCCCCAATTGCCATAACAAAGTCATTCCCTCTGTCCATAAAGCATCACCTTTTTTCTTTCCTCAAGGACGATATGCAATAAGCCAACATCTTTGCCCCAATTGCGGCTATGTTATTTTTAACAAGGGTGGCGAAATATCTCCAATTGGAATCATCATAATCGTCCTTTTAATAATATTCATAATTATCGGCCTAAACGCATTATCATCCCTGTAACAACGGACAGAACGAAATAAATCGAGAAAACGTCGGGCATAAATGCCCGGCCCACGAAAGCGGAAATAACAACTGCAAGCCAAAAAAAACCGCCGAACTGCCCCCTCCCCCTGTGGGGGAGGGTTGGGGTGGGTTAGCCCGCATACCTCGCTGTTCTCTGGCCATAGATACAGATTGAATCAGGCACTTGCGCCGCCAACCCGGCAACCCCGCTTAAAACATTGGATTACGTACTAGGGGCTGTTTACAATTGAAAAGTCTCCCTCCCCTGCAGGGCGAAGCCCGCAGCGGGGGAGGGCCGGGGAGGGGGGTGAGCAATATTATTGATGAACCAGAGTTCCGGTTTTTCAATTGTTTGCCGCCCTCACTCTAACTTCTCTCTCTTGCTACGCAAGCAATACTTGTCGCTGCGCGAGCTGTTCCAGTCCGAAAGGGAGAGGGGCTCGTTCGTCGAATTGTAAACAGCCCTTAGGCGCTGTTTACAATTCAGCCGTAAGGTTTTGTAGGTTGGGTTAGGCGAAGCCGTAACCCAACAGCGGGATAGGTTCGACATTCGGTTTGTTGGGTTATGCTCGTGCCTCGCTAACCCAACCTACGAACCAGGTGTAAATCCCTTCCCCCGCAGGGCGACATCCGCAGCGAGAGGGGATTCAAATTGTAAACAGCCCCTAACCCAACCTGCCATCCCCAACCCAAGGAACCCATCATGCAACACCCCGACAACCTCGTCTGGATCGACCTCGAAATGACCGGTCTCGACAGCCAGCGCGACCACATCCTCGAAATCGCCACCCTCATCACTGACGCGCAGCTCAACATCCTCGCCGAAGGACCGGTCATCGCCATCCACCAGCCTGCCGCCATCCTCGACAACCTCGACGACTGGAACCGCCAACATCACGGCAAAAGCGGCCTGCTGGAGCGTTGCCGCGCGAGTCAAACCAGCACCGCCGAAGCCGAAGCGGTAACGCTTGCCTTCATCCGCCAGTACGTCCCGGCGAAAAAATCCCCGCTCTGCGGCAACAGCATCTGCCAGGACCGCCGCTTCATGGCGCGCCTCATGCCCGAACTCGAAGCCTGGTTTCACTACCGCAACCTCGACGTCTCCACCCTGAAAGAACTGGTGCGCCGCTGGTATCCGCAGCACACCTTCGCCAAAAACAGCACGCACCAGGCGCTCGCCGACATCCGCGACTCCATCAACGAGCTGCGCCACTACCGCGAGCACATATTCCGCGCATAACCCAATCAGAAAAACAAAACACCAAACAAAAAACAAACAGGAAAACTTGAAAACCGGCGCGTGCGCGCCAATAATGGCACTCCCCCAACACAAATGGAGAACCCCATGACGAACTACACCTTCGCTCCCCTGCCGTATCCCGCGGACGCGCTCGAACCGGTCATTGACAAAACCACGATGGAAATCCACCACGGCCGCCACCACAAGGCCTATTTCGACA
>CAURAS010000140.1:0-4892 GCA_963522865.1 uncultured Cardiobacterium sp. | reverse complement strand
CATCCGCATGATCTGGTGGTGCGGCGGCAACCCCTACCACCACCACCAAGACCTGAACCGCCTGCGCGCCGGTTGGCAAAAACCCGAAATCATCATCGTCAACGAACCCTACTGGACCGCGACCGCCAAACACGCCGACATCGTCCTGCCCGCGACCACTAGCTACGAACGCAACGACCTCACCATGACCGGCGACTACTCCAACATGCACATCGTGCCGATGAAAAAACTCGTCGAACCGCAGGGTGAAGCCAAAAACGACTACGACATCTTCCACGACCTCGCCAAACGCTTCGGCGTGGACGCCGCCTACAGCGAAGGCAAAACCGAAATGCAATGGCTCAAAAGCTTCTACGACGAAGCCCAACAAAGCGCGCGCCAGCAACGCATCGCCATGCCGCTCTTCCAACAATTCTGGGAAGAAAACAAAATCTACGAAAACCCGCGCGACCCCAAGGCCGACCGCTACGTGCGCTACGCCGACTACCGCGCCGACCCCATATTGAACCCGCTCGGCACCCCGTCCGGCAAAATCGAACTCTACTCAAAAACGATTGAGGCGATGCACTACGACGACTGCCTGCCACACGCGAGCTGGCTGCCGCCGGTCGAATACCTCGGCAACGCGCCCGCCGAATACCCGCTGCAACTCGTCACCCCGCACAGCCACTACCGCCTGCACTCCCAACTCAACCAAACCAGCCTGCGTGAACAATACGCCGTCGCCGACCGCGAACCACTGTGGATACACCCGGAAGACGCCGCCGCGCGCGGCATCCAGACCGGCGACCTCGTGCGCGTTTACAACAGCCGCGACCAGGTGCTGGCCGGCGCCGTCATCAGCGACCGCATCAAAAAGAACATCGTCGCCCTGCACGAAGGCGCGTGGTACGACCCCGCCGACGGCAGCCCGAATGCGCTCTGCAAAAACGGCTGCGGCAACGTACTGGCAATAGACCGTGGCACCTCGCGCCTTGCCCAGGGCAACACCGGCTACACCGCAGTCGTGAACGTCGAAAAATACCACGGTGAAGCGCCAATACTCACCGCCTTCACCCCACCGCGAATGGCGCGTGCCTAACAGAATGTAAAAAAGCCCCTCTCTGCAGAGAGGGGCTTTTTCCATTTACATACACATCGAGTGCTCAGGTGTATGTATAGCGATACTCATAAAGTCTCATGCCAGGTGCCGCCGAAGACAGTACGCGCCTGTACGGCTCGGGTTTCCCTGATAGGGGGCCGGTCAGGTGGCGCAACGCCGTATGAGGCTGTAGAAGGATCGCCATAAAACCTGCCGCGATACTGCCGGTTGCTATAATTCCTGCCACCCCAACCGTCCAGACTTGCCTGCCCGCCGGAAACATGCGCCCCTCCCCGCTTGACCTCACCCTGCTCGCCGTCGCCGCTGGCATTGCCCTGGCCGGGCAAAGCGTGCCGCCGCTATGGCTGTTACCGCTGGCGCTCATCCTCCTCTACCCGCGCGTCAGCCGCTACCCTGCCATCGCCCTGCTCGCCGCTTTCTGGACTCACAGCCCGTGGCAATACACCGCGCCCCTCACCGTGGACACCCGCTGCACCGCTACCCTGCGCGTGGACGACTTCCCCGCGCGTGGCTATCCCGTCGGCAGCCGCTTCACCGCCGTCATCACCGCTCCCGGCGACTGTCCGCTTGCCACGGGCGACCGTTTCACGGTCAGCGATTACCAGCCAACCGCGCACCAAGCGGGCGACAGCCTGCGCGCCCGTCTGCACCTAAAACCCGGCAACGGCAGCGCCGCCAACCAGCGCCAGCGCCTGAGCGGTTACGCCACGCTGGACAACGCCGACACCCTCACCGACGCCCCCGTGCCGTGGTTCATCCGCCAACGCCTCGCCCTCGCCGCACGCATCGACCGCACCTTTCCGCCCGACCAGCGCCCGTGGCTGCGCGCGCTGCTCCTCGGCGACCGCAGTGGCCTCAACAGCGACGCACAAAACCGTCTGCGCCGTAGCGGCACCGCGCACCTCATCGCCATCTCCGGCCTGCATCTCGCGCTCATCGCCGCGCTGATTTACCTCGCCCTGCGCCCGCTGCTCGCCAGCCTGCCGCCGCGCTGGCGACAGGGCATCCAACCGCGCACCATCGCCCTGCACGGCACCCTCGCCGTGAGCCTCGTTTACGCCCTGCTCACCGGGGCAGCCGCACCCGTACTGCGCGCCTGGATGATGCTCGCTGCCGTCGTGCTGTGTTGGCACATTCCCGTCATCAGCAGCCGCGATGCGCTCAAACTCGCCGCCCTCGGCGTTCTCCTGCAAAACCCGTGGCAACTGGGCGCGGCGGGCGCCTGGCTCTCCTTCAGCGCCGTCGCCATCATCCTTTACAGCGCGCCGCTCTGGCGCCGCATGCGCCCGCTCAAGCAGTGGCTTGTCCTGCAAACCCTCATCACCGCGCTGCTCACCCCGCTTGGCTGGGCGCTCTTTGGCGGCATCAGCCTGATTGCGCCCATCGCCAACCTCATCCTCATCCCGTGGCTGGCACCAGTGCTGACGCTTGCCCTCCTCGCCCTCATCCTGCCCGCGCTGGCAACGCCCGCGAGCTGGCTGCTTGACCACTACCTGCGCGCCCTCGCCCAACTCGCCCGCTTTGCCTACGCCTATGTGCAACCGCCGTGGCAGCCATCAACCGCGACCGCGCTGCTCTTTACCGTCGCCTGCCTGCTGACGCTGGCGCGACTACGCCAACCGCTGCTATTCAAGCGCGTGGAAAATGGTGGACGGTTACGCACGTGCCTCGCTAACCGCCCCTACTACCTCTTCACCGCGCCGCCGCTCTGGTTCGCGCTCACCGTCGCCGTCGCACTCATCACCACCTTCGCCCCGGCGGGCGACTACCACGCGCCCAACGGCAGTGCCATCCTGCGCGCAAACGGCAAAACCCTCATCCACAACACCGGCCTGCGCAGCCGCAACCACGGCCGCGACGACGCCGCGCGTTATCTCCTGCCCGAACTGCGCCGCCATGCCACGCGCCCAGACGCCATCGTCCTCACCAGCAAAAGCCTGCGCGACATTAGCGCGCTAAAAACCCTGCTGGAAACCTACCCCGGCACGCCCGTTTACAGTACCCTGCCATTGCCCGACCTGCCGTGGGACATTCGTTACTGCCCCACGCACAACCTCGCCGGCATCACCTTCGAAAAAAGCCGCGACGGATGCAGCGCCCGCTTTGCCGGACAGACACTTTGAACACCCATTCACTTACAAAAAGGAAAAACCATGACTGACAGCCCCCCGCCTGGGTTAAAAACCTCTGCGCCACCCTCAACGAAGAGAAAAAATATGCTATTTGGACAAACGACAACGGTATCTCCCACAAATTGCCCGAAGACGAAGCAGCGCTGCAAGCAATCAGCAAAATGACCATCCGCTTCAGCGATAAAGCCAGCCGCTTGCCGGCGGAGCTTGGCCAATTAAAAAACCTGCGAACCCTGGTCATCCTCTGCAACAATGCACCGATTGAAATACCAGTAGAAATGGCGCAACTGCAAAACCTGCAAGAATTTAGTCTTTCCGTATCGGAATTAAGCGTATTGCCGCCAGTAATTGGCAAACTTAACAATCTGCACCATTTAACCATCCGCTGCGCCAACTGCCGCAGACACTAAAAGCGCGCCACCATGCCGCCGCCGGCAAATTAAAAATTCATGCCGATCGCACCACCCTGCCCAATTTTGCCGACGATTTCGATTTTGACGAAGTGCTGCTCGACTATGCCTAAGCCAAGCACGGTGGCAGCCGGTTTTACAGCTTCCATCGCAACCGTTATCCTTGCCCGCCTCTTTCACCAACCCGTTACCGCCATGAAACGAACCCTGCCCGCCCTCGCGCTTGCCGCACTACTCTCTGCCTGTACCACCACTGCTCCTATCGTCGAGCCGCAGCCCCAGCCGCAACCCGAACCGCCGACCCCGCCGCAGCCCGCAGAACCGGCGAACTTTGCCGAATGGCAGCAGGCATTCGCACAACGCGCCGCCGCCGCCGGCATTCGCAGCGACGACATCCAGCAACTGCTTGCCCGCACCCGTTACGAAGAAAAAGTCGTCTCTGCCGACCGCAAACAGCCCGAGCAGAACAAGATGATCTGGGCGTATCTGGACAGCGCCGTCTCCGCCGATCGCATCCAGAAAGGCCGCGCCAAGCTCGCGCAATACCGCCCGCTGCTGCAACAGCTGGAAAACCAAAGCGGCGTCGGCGCGCCTTACATCGTCGCCATTTGGGGCATGGAAAGCGCTTACGGCGCGAACACCGGCAACATCGACCTCATCCAGGCGCTTTCGACACTCGCCTATGAAGGGCGCCGCCGCGACTTCGCCGAGCAGCAACTCATCGCCCTCCTGCAACTCATCGAGCGCGGCGACGTGCGCTGGGACGAACTGCGCGGCTCCTGGGCGGGCGGCATGGGGCACACCCAATTCATCCCGACCACCTTCCTCCAGTACGGCGTGGACGGCAACGGCGATGGTCGCCGCGACCCGTGGCAAATCGAAGACGCGCTGGCATCAACCGCCAACTACCTCGGCCAGAGCGGCTGGCAACGCGGCCAGCGCTGGGGGCGCGAAGTGCGCCTGGCGCCCGACTTCGACTACCGCTACCTCGACAACAGCCTCAGCCCGGCGCAATGGAACCAACTGGGCGCGCGCCAGATGAGCGACGCCACGCTGCCCAACGACACCAACGCCGCCAAACTATGGTTGCCCGCCGGCGCGAGCGGCCCGGTCATCCTCACCTACCCCAACTTCAAAACCATCAAGATTTACAACAACGCCGACAGCTACGCGCTCGCCATCGGCCTCATCGCTGACGGCATCAGCGGCAACGGCGGCATCGAAGCCGCCTGGCCGCGCGACGAACAG
>CAURAS010000139.1:0-4961 GCA_963522865.1 uncultured Cardiobacterium sp. | reverse complement strand
CGTCGAAAAAGGCGGCATCAAACAAGTCTTTGCCAACCCGCAGCACGAATACACCTTCGAACTCATCAACGCTACGCCGAAAGGGCTGAAAGCGCCGCCACCTGAAGGCGCCGCCGTGCTGCTGGAGGCGAAAAACATCCACGTCGAATTTGTCGTGGAGCGCAGCTTCTTCGGCAAACCGCGCAAAAACTTCCACGCCGTCAAGGGCATCGACCTCGCCCTGCACCAGGGGCAGACCATCGGCATCGTCGGCGAATCCGGCTCCGGCAAATCCACCCTCGGCAAGGCGCTGATGCACATGCTGCCGTACCGCGGCGAAGTGCGCTTTGCAGGCATTGACCCCGGCAAAATCAGTGCGCGCGCCCGGCAAAAACTCAAGGCGGATATGCAAATCGTCTTCCAGGACCCCTACGGCTCGCTCTCACCGCGCCTCACCATCGGCGAAATCATCGGCGAAGGCCTGCTCGTCCACCAGCCGCAACTCACGCGGCAACAACGCACCGACAAAGTCGCGGCCATGCTCGAAGAAGTGTCGCTGTCGCCGGCGATGATCAACCGCTACCCGCACGAATTTTCCGGCGGACAACGGCAGCGCATCGCCATCGCCCGCGCCGTCATCCTTGAGCCCAAATTCGTGCTGCTGGACGAACCCACCTCGGCGCTGGACCGCTCGATTCAGGTAAAAGTGGTCGAACTCTTGCGCGAGCTGCAAAAAAAATACGGCCTTTCCTACATCTTCATCAGCCACGACCTCTCCGTCGTGCGCGCGATGAGCGACGAAGTGCTGGTGATGAAACAGGGCGAAGTGGTCGAACGCGGCAGCGCCATGCAAATCTTCAACGACCCGCAGACCGCATACACGCAGCGGCTGATCAAGGCGGCGTTTGACCTGTAGGCGCATTTACATACACCTGAGCGCTCGATCTGTATGTATAACGAGATACATACAGTTGAGCGCTCTATCTGTATAGCTATCCCATGTATTCCGTAACCTCGCCTTCTTTGGGGCTTTCTTCTGCGGATCGTTATTAACGTCTACCGCTAATCATGCGCTAACTTTCCCCGCCTACAATGCGCCACACCGGAAGGATGAACCGCCCGGAACTTTCTTAACTTAACGGAGCAAACCCATGAAAAAAATCTTGACCCTCGCTGCCCTCGCTGCTGCCATCACCTTCGCGACCGCCCCGGCCCGTGCCGATGACGACCAGCGCTATTACGAACAACACCGCAGCGACTTCATCACCTTCGACAAAGCTGCGGAAATTGCCGCCCAGGCCGTCTCCGGAACCGTTACCGAAGTAGAATTTGACCACGACTTTAACAGCGACCACTTTGACGTGGATGTCCGCGGCAAGGACGGCAATAAATATGAAGTGAAGATTGACGCTAAAACCGGCAAAGTCCTCTCGCAACGCATTGACGACTGATAGTAGTCCTCGAAAAGAACGCGCTCCGGCGCGTTTTTTTGTGTTTATCCCGACCGCGTTATACATACACCTGAGCGCTCGAGGTGTATGTATAACGGTAACGGCTAGGGCGTGTACGACTCTGCTCCGGTCGCCCCTGCCAGGTAGCAAGTCCGTCAGGGGCGCCTTGATAACATAATGGCGGCAACCAATTGAAAAACCGGAATTTTTGTTTATCAATGATCGCTCACCCCTTCCCCCGGACCCCATGCAAAATGCATCCACATTTTGCGTGGGAACCCGCCTGCTGCGGGCTTCGCCCTGCAGGGGGGAGACTTTCAATTGTCAACCAATTGTCAACAGCCCCTAACCCAGGCGCAAACTCGTCGGGCGTGCTTTGCCGCTCACGCTGCGGTGGATTTCGCGGAAGCCGAGCGCCTGCCAGAAGGCGGCGAGGTCGTCGCTGTGGCCGTAGCTGACGCCGAGCGGCGTCGTGATGTCGGCGCGGGCGCGGGCGATGAGCGCGGCGGCGATGCCCTGGCGGCGGTGGGCAGCATGCACGGCGATGCGGCTGACGCGCGCGAGCGGTTGGTTGTAGGCGGGGTTTTGGCTGTGGGTGAGCAGTTGTTGTAGGAGGAGGCGGCCTTGCGGGCGGCGTTCGCCACGGATGACGGCGGCGGCGAGCGCTTCTGGCAGCGGGCTTTCGTGGCGGAGGTGGAGGACGCCGGCGACGTCCGCGCCGCGGGTCGCGATGTAGAGGCTTTGTCCGGGCAGGTCGAGCAGGTGTTTGAGGTCGTCCGGGCTGGTACGGTAGTGCGCCTGGTGCAACAGGCGGTAGATGGCGCGCAGGAGCGCTTCGTCGTGCGCGCGTTCGTCGCGGCTGACGCGGCGGATGGTGGTGGGGGCGGGTGGCGTCGCGTCGTCGGGGTGGAGGAGGAAGGCGCTTTCCAGGAGTTGTTCGAGCGGGTCGTGGTGCGCGTGGCGCAGGGCGTGCTGGTGGCGGTACACGCGGGCGGCATCACGCGCCAGCAGTGCGGGCAGGACGTGCAGGCTGAAGGCGCGGCCGTGGCCTTCGTAGCCATCTTCGGTGGCGGCTATGGTGTAGGCGGGGTAGTGCGCGGTCAGGGCGAGCAGTTGTGCGGGCGGGATGCTGGCGGCTTCGTCGATGACGAGGTGCTCGGCGGGCGGCAGGCGGTTCAGCGCGTCGTCCGGTGGCAGGTAGGTGTGGTTGGCGGCGGCGGGCAGGAGGGCGCGCAGGCGTTCGAGGTTGCTGCGGTAGGGGGTAACGATTAACACGCGCGCGCCGCCGAGCCAGCGGATTTTCGCGGCGAGGCGCGTGGTTTTGCCGCGCCCGCGCCGGCCGAGGATGATTTGTGGTTGGTGGCAGTGTTCGATGGCATCCGGCGCTGGTGCGGTTTGTGGCGCGGCGGCCGTATCAATCAGGCGGCGCAGGCGTTGGTTGAAGTGGTCGCGGCAGGCGCTGGTCGCTTCGCCGTAGTCAAGCAGGCGGTGGTGGTCGGGGTCGCCGTCGGGATAGTGCGCGGGCAGGTAGAGCGGCAGGTCGTGGCCGTCGCCGAGGGTGGCGGCGAGCGCGGCAAAGGCGTTAGGGTAGAGGCCGCCGCTGGCGTCCCAGGCGAGAGCGGTGCGGGTTTGGCCGAGGTAACGGCGGTAGTCGCGCGGGTTCAAATCGCGCCCGAAGACGTCGCGCGCGGGCAGGGCGTCGGGCGGCACAAGGAGGAGGCGTCGCATGGTAGTATTTTGGCATGAAGACACCAGCCCTCGAAATTCCGCTCTCAGGCCGCGCCCTGATTGAAGCCTCCGCCGGTACCGGCAAAACCTGGACGCTCACCGGCATCATCCTCCGCCTACTGATTGAAGGCAGGCGCGAGCCGCGCGAGGTTATCGCCACCACTTTCACCCGCAAGGCGGCGGCGGAGATGCAGCAGCGCGTGCAAGCCCGCCTGTTGGCGTTGCGCGAGAATTTGCAGACGATTGCCGCGCGCTATGTTGCCGACGAGACGGTGCTGCATGATGACGGCGGTCTTGCCGACCGCCTCAGCGCCATTCTCGATGAGAAAGGCGAGGGCGACCACATCAACCGCCATCTCATTCTGAACGCGGTCGCGACACGCGGGCTGGACGGCCTCATTGAAATCTTCAGTCGCGTTGAAAGCCTGCAAGAGCGGCTGGACGAGCTGTTCATCGGCACCATTGACAGCCTGTGCCAGCGCTGGCTGGCGGAATTCGCGCTGGAAACCGGCAACGACGAACGTCTGCAAATCAACGAAAACAGCCCCGCCCTCGAAGAAGCCATCCACGACGCGCTGCGCTGCCTCCTGCACGAAAACTACCAGACCGCCCCGGAAACCTTCACCCGCCTGCTGGCAAGCGGCGCGTTTTACGACAGCGACGCCTACCTCGCCGCCGCGCGCGAGGCGGCGAACTACCCAGATGCCTATTACCCCGATGCCAAGATTGATGACGAACCAACGGCGTCCGCTTACGACCGCGTGCAGCATCAGGCGCTGTTGCGGCAGTTGCGCGAAACGCCGCAAAGCACCATCGACGACTGGCGCACCTTTATCACCTCGCCGGAATTTACGGCGGCGACACGCAAAGACGCGGCGTGGAAAAGCCGCATCGACCTCCTGCCGCAGCTGTTGCAACAACTGCGCGAACAGCAGCAGCCCGATGGCGAAAGCGGCAAACTCGCCGACGCCCTGCAAAACCTCAAAACCAACAAAGGCAAAGCCAACGAAGCCCTCGGCGAGCGCTACAACGCCCACCCATTCACCGCCCTGCTGCGCGACCTCATCGCTGAGCAGCAGGCACACGACAAAATGCTGGAACAGCGCGCCCGCCAAACCACCGCTGCCCTGCTCAAAGTGGTGAGCAAAGAATACCCGAAGGCACTGGCGGCGCGCGGCGAAACCACCTTCAGCGAAAAAACGCGGCGCATCAACGCGGCACTTGCCCACCCGCAACACGGCGCCAACCTCGCGCACTACCTCGTCCGCCGCTACCCGGTGATGCTGGTGGACGAATCCCAAGACCTGAACGACGAACAGGCCGCCCTGCTTGAGCGCACCTACCTGCGCGCCGACACCGACCGCAAACACAGCTTCCTCCTCCTCGTCGGCGACCCGAAACAGGCAATATACGGCTTCCGCGGCGGCGACGTTGCCAACTACAACCGCCTGAAAACCCACTTCCAGCCCGACGAACAACACAGCCTCAACATCAACCGTCGCAGCAGCGCCAACCTCATCGCCGCGCTGAACGAACACTACCGGCAAGACGACAACGCCCGCCTTGGCGAAAAAATCACCTACCACGAAGCCCAAGCGGCCAACCCCGCCCCAACCATCGTCAGCGCCAGCGGCGACACCATCGCCCAACCGATGCAATGGCTGAACAGCGGCAAAAACAACCCCGACGAAATCGCCACCATCGCCGCCCTCGTCGCCCAACTGACCGCCGCCACCAGCCCCTACGCCCACCGCGAGCCCAACCAGCCGTTGAGCCGCATCCGCCCCGACGACATCCAAATCC
>CAURAS010000138.1:0-4980 GCA_963522865.1 uncultured Cardiobacterium sp. | reverse complement strand
GCAGGCGGAATACATCCCCGATTTTGTCGCGGAAACGGACGACGCCATTTTGATGATTGAGACGAAAAAACGGGATGAACTGAAAAGCGACGAGGTGCAGGCAAAAGCCACCGCTGCCGCGCGTTGGTGCGCGCAAGCCAGCGATTATGCGACCAGCATCGGCGGCAAAGCGTGGCAATACTTGCTGCTGCCGCACGATGAAATCACAGAAGCGCTGCACTTGCGCGATTTTCTGCGGTTTGTGCAGCGATAGGGCGCACGGCGCCACAGTCTGTTTTGTTCCGCTCGGTGATGGGGCTAGAATGCGCGCCCTCCCGGAGAAAAATCCAGAAAATTCGCAACTAAAACAGAACATAGCCATGCAAATCCTCCATCACACCGATCTCGCCCCGCGCCACAGCCTCGCCTGCCCCTCCATTGCGCGCGAACTCGTCTTAATCGAAAGCGCCAACGAATGGCGCACCGCCGCGCCCGGCGACCGCATCCTCGGTGGCGGCAGCAACACCATCTGCCGCGAGGAAATCAAAACGCGCATCCTCTGCCCGCAATACCGCGGCCAGCGCATCATCGGCGAAGATAGCGACAGCGTCCTCCTGCAAGTGCAGGCGGGCGAACCTTGGTACGCGGTCGCCGCCTGGAGCGCGAGCGAAGGCTGGTACGGTGCGGAAAACCTCGCCCTCATCCCCGGTAGCGCCGGTGCCGCGCCAGTACAGAACATCGGCGCTTACGGCGTCGAGCTGCAACACATCCTCGAAAGCGTCCAGGTTTATGACCGCGATGAACGCCGTCTGCGCGACATCCCCGCCGCTGACTGCCGCTTTGCCTACCGCGACAGCCGCTTCAAGCACGACTGGCGCGCGCGCTACATCATCAGCGCCATCACCCTGCGCCTGTCCAAACACGGCGCGCTGCACACCGCCTACCCCGGCCTGCGCGAACAGGCGGACAAGCTGCACAACCCGGCGGATGTTCATGCCACGGTCAGCGCCTTGCGCCGTAGCAAACTGCCCGACCCGGCAGAGCAGCCAAACGCGGGCAGCTTCTTCCATAACCCCGTGGTTAGCGCCGCGCATTACGCCGCCTTGTGCGAACAGCACCCCGCCATGCCGTCCTTCGCCGCGGGCGCTGATGCGGTAAAAATCCCCGCCGCCTGGCTGATTGAACAATGCGGCTTTAAAGGCGCACGCGATGGCAAGGTCGGTATCTCGACCCAACACGCGCTGGTACTGGTGAACGATGGTGGCACCGCGACAGAAATCCTCGCCTTCGCGGGCGAAATCCAGCGCGCGGTGCAAAGCCGTTTTGGTCTCGCGCTGAATATCGAGCCGACGCTGCTGGAATAGTGGGCGCTTACGAGAAGTCGTGCTCTGCGTCGTTTGGTATTTACATACACCTGAGCGCTCGATGTGTATGTAAATGACAGAAGGGCTGATAAGGACGTAGGCTTGGATTTTACGGATGGTTTGAGTATGCGCGGCAAGATGCTTGTCTTGAGGGGTGCCGCTGCTGTGAGCAGTGTTATAGCAATACGATTTTACATACACCTGAGCGCTCGATGTGTATGTATATTTCCCTACCCGCTTTCCATACCGGCAACATGATCGCAGATAATCCTTCTGCATCCCGCCATAACCATCCGCTATTTCCATACCGTCACGGCGCAGGCTACAGTAGCGCGTGAACGGAAAACCCCACCCTGCCGCCCTGCCCCGCGTATCGGCGGCTTTTTTGTCTGCCCATCATGCGCTCCTTATTTCCACCGCGAGACAGCCACGCACCTCTAACCTTTCCTTCTCACTTTGGTACTGATCATGACACCCCTGCACACCCAAACTCCGCCCGGTGTCGAAAAGCACCCGCATACCGTTACCTCGCCACATGGCGAGCGGCAGGAGAAGCGCATGCTCATGCATTTAAAGTTTTTTGATTTCAGACTGTGGTTTGCCTTTTTGCTGATTCTGTTGATTCCGTCGGTTATCAATATTGTGCGACTGCACTTTATCGGTGCGATGCCCGATGTATGGAGCTTTAGCATTGCCGCACAGATGCAGTGGCTGGGTATTGTGTTTGAAATTATCCGCGAAGCCGCGTTGCTGCCGCTATTTTTCATGCTGTCACAAGCAGCGCAAAGCAGCGAGCAGCGGCTGGTCAACAATACGCTTACCGGACTCGCAGTGGTATTTATGCTGAACCTGCTGGCCGCCGCATTGGTATGGATTTTTGCCGGAACATTGTCGGCTTCCGTCGGATTGAATACTGATTTGGCACTGGCTGCTGCGGCTTATGTTCGCCTGGAGAGCGTCGGCACCGTTTTAACAGTTGTAGTGGATTTTCTTTTGGTTTATCTGGCTGTTATTGACGACTATCGCCGCATTATCGCCTTGTCGCTGTTAAAAACCGTTCTGCTGCTGGCGGCGGATGTGCTGCTGGTATCACCGGCATCTTTTTCCTTGAAACTGGGCATCAACGGCATCGCCTATTCCAACATCGCCATTCATGCACTGCTGGTGGCATGGGTTTTGTACCATCCCGACATTCGCCGTTTTATTGCCGGAAACAGACTGCATTGGGATTGGCTGTGGCTGAAACAATGGTTCAGGCTGGGCGCGTTTTCCGGCATAGAATCGCTGATTCGCAACAGCGTGTTTGTGTTGATGATTGTGCGCATGATGAACGGCATTGGCGAAAGCGGCAGCTATTGGGCAGCCAACAGCGTCATTTGGGGCGTATTGCTGCTTCCCTCTCTCGCGTTGGCCGAAGTGGTCAAATGCGATACCGCCGCCAACGCACAAACCATCCGCACCCACACGCCGATCTATCTGATGCTGACGGCTGTATTCGCCTTGCTGTGGCTCTGCTCTATGCCCGCATGGCATTGGCTGCTGCCCGGAATTTTGGGCTTGCGGCAAACTGATGCGGTGATGGACATCATGACGCTGCAAACACCGTTTTACCTGCTGTTCATGCTCAACAACGGGGTATTGGATGCCACCATCAAAGGGCGCGGCAAAACCAAGTACATGATGTATCAGTCGCTGTTTATCGATGTTGGCTATTACGGCATGGTGTTTGCGCTGTACTCGGCAGGCATTTTGGCCATTTCGCTTACCACCATTTCGCTGGTTTTCGGCATGGGCATGGCTTTGGATTTGATTCCGACACTTTACTTTTATCGCAAAATCGTAAAAGCCACGCCTGTTTGATGCTTACGGCGACTGGGTCTAGCCGCTCATCTTTTTGCACAGGTTCTAACAACCATCCCAATAAAACCACGCACATTCAAAACGGCGCACGCGCAGATCGGCGGGGCGGATGAAAAACCGGCCAATGCCGTCATCGTCCCACATGATGTCCACCTCGCTGGTGTGTCCGGCGCTGTCGAATTGAAAAAGCAGCACACTATCATCGTTCGCCATGCGCGGGTCGTCTTGGCTGAAATACGGATCGCCGCCGAGGGTGTTGTTCGGCTGCTCTTTATCCAATAGTGCCTCAAGTTGGCGCATGGTCTGTTCGTTAAACCCGTGTTCACGTAGCCATTACGGCTGTTTTTTGCCATAGTGGCGGAGAAATTCGCGGTTGTCGCGCAGCAGGTAGCAGCTGGCGAGCAGCAGCCAATCAACGGCATATTCGCCATCAACCGGGTGTTTCCAGCTGCCATCAGGCGGGTTTTCTTCATTTTCACGGGCGACACGATTCATCAGGACATCGTGCATGTTTTCGTACCCGTCAGCGATGTTCGTGGCGGGCGTTGCTGCCTGGTTGCGCACGGCAAGGGCGTCTTGCCAGAATGCTGGCGAGAGATTGTCTTCCGCTTCGTCGTTGCTGCCGTCAAGGTAGGGCAAGGCATCGGCGGCAAAAAAATGCACGTTGTGCAGCGCGCGACAACGACGGCGTGCGGGTGTCGGCGAAGTAAACGCAAACAGCGCCATTGCCGCGCAGGGCGTCCATGCCGTAGTAGTCGCTGTGGGGGTCAATGTAAAAGGCAAGCAAGCTGCTTGCCGGCAACGCCAGTACCTGCGCTGCGCCAACTGGCAGCTCGCCGAGGTTGAACTGCGCCAACAGCACCAGCGGTCGCTCGACAGCATTGCGCAAGTAATTGCGGTCTTGCGGCCAGTAGCCGATACCGCCGACGCGCGAGGCTTCCAGCGGCAGGTTACGTGCCGGCGGGTGCAGGCGGTAGGGCAGCGCGGGTTTGCCGCTGGCGCGCACCTGCTCAAGGGCGGCGGTAGTGAGGTGTTTTTCGAGAAAGGCGAGGATGGACATGGGATTCTTTTGCGCGGACAAAGCATTGTAACGCTGCCCGCGCTGGCGTTTTGCCTTATCATGCCCGCCTTTTCCAGCAAGAGAGGAAACTATGCACCTCAAACCCTTCCTTTTCACCTTGGTACTGACCATGACAACCCTGCACGCCCAAACCCCGCCCGATGTTGAAAAACGCCCACATACCGTCACCTCGCCGCACGGCGAGCGGCAGGACGAGTATTACTGGCTGCGTGATGACGAACGCAAAAACCCGCAGATGCTCGCCTATCTCAACGCGGAAAACGCTTACGCCGACGCCGTCCTCGCGCCGTTGAAAGCGCAGGAGGACAAGCTCTATGACGAAATCGTCGCCCGCATCAAGCAGGACGACAGCTCCGTGCCCGCGCGCGATCGCGGCTACTGGTACTACACCCGCTTTGAAACCGGCAAGGATTACCCCATTCACGCCCGCCGCGCCGACCGCGTAGGGCTGGACGCCGTCAGCATCCAGGCGGCAAACAACCAGGGCGATTTTGCCGGCGAAGAAATCCTGCTCAACGTCAATCAGCTCGCCGAAGGACACGACTACTACAGCGCGAGCATGGTGGACATCAGCCAGGACAACCAAAAACTGCTCTGGGCGGACGACACCAACGGTCGCCGCCAATACACCCTGCGCGTTACCGATCTTGCCAGCGGCAAGCGTCTTACCGACGAAATCCCCGGCACCAACGGCGA
>CAURAS010000137.1:0-5037 GCA_963522865.1 uncultured Cardiobacterium sp. | reverse complement strand
AAAATCGGCGAAAACATGACCATCCGCCGTTTTGTAACCCTGACCGCCGGTAGCGGTGTCATCGGTCATTATCTGCACGGCCAGAAAATCGGCGTGCTGGTGGAAATCACCACTGGCGACGTTGAACTGGCGAAAGACATCGCCATGCACATCGCCGCCAGTAATCCGATTGCGCTGGATGCCGCTTCCCTGCCGCAGGATTTCCTCGACAAGGAAAACGAAATCCACCGCGCGAAAGCCGAGCAAAGCGGCAAACCGGCGAATATCATCGAGAAGATGGTCGAAGGCGCGATGAAAAAGCTGTTCGGCGAAGTGACGCTGAAAGGGCAGTCTTTCGTCAAGAATCCGGACATCACCGTTGAGCAGCTGCTGAAAGAGAAGGGCGCTGACGTCGTGCAATTCACCCGCTTCGAGCTGGGCGAAGGCATCGAGAAGGAAGAGTCCGATTTCGTGGCAGAGGTTATGGCGCAAGCCAAAGGCGTTTAAGCGCTGACCATCCCGCAAAACCGCCGCCTGTCGGCGGTTTTTTTATGCCGCGCAACGTATAATGCGCGCGCCTATAACGACCCGGAGAACACACACATGAGCACAAGCAAAACCTCTAAATACAAAAGAATTCTGCTGAAAATGAGCGGCGAGGCGCTGATGGGCGACCAAGCCTTCGGTCTGGATGCCAAAGTGGTGCGCCGCATCGCCAGCGAAATCCGCCAACTCGTCGATGCGGGCGTGGAAATCGCCATCGTCGTCGGCGGCGGCAACCTTTTCCGCGGCGCGCAATTGGCAGCGCTCGGCATGGAGCGCGTTACCGGCGACCACATGGGCATGCTGGCGACGCTGATGAATGCACTCGCCATTCAGGACGCGCTGGAGCAGATTGACGTGCCGGTGCGGGTAATGTCGGCGCTGATTATCGACCAGGTCTGCGAACCGTTCATCCGCCGCCGCGCCATCCGCCACCTGGAAAAGGGCAGGGTAGTCATCTGCGCCGCCGGTACCGGCAACCCGTTTTTCACGACAGACAGCGCCGCCAGTCTGCGCGCGATTGAGCTGGAAGTGGACGCGATGTTCAAGGCGACGAAGGTCGATGGCGTCTATTCCAAAGACCCCAAACGCTTTGATGATGCGGTAAAATACGACGCCCTCAGCTACCGTCAGGTACTTACCGAAAACCTCAATGTCATGGACGCGACCTCCGTCGTGATGTGCCGCGACAACGACATGCCGATGGTGGTATTTGACATGACCAAACCCGATGAAATCGTGCGTGCCGTCTTCGACGATGGCGTTGGCACAGTGATACACGCATAAGGAGCCTTTTTAATGATGCAGTCAATCCAGAAAGACGCCGCCGCGCGCATGGAAAAATCCGTCAAGTCGCTCGAACACGAATTGAGCAAAATCCGCACCGGGCGGGCGAACGTCAGCCTGCTTGACCACGTGCAGGTCGAATACTACGGCTCAATGGTGCCGCTGTCGCAGGCCGCGAACGTGACTGTTACCGACTACCGCAGCCTCACCATCCAGGTGTGGGAGCGCAACATGGTCGCGGTCATTGAAAAAGCGCTGATTAACTCCGACCTCGGCCTGACGCCGAACACCGCCGGGCAAAACATCCACATCAACCTGCCGCCGCTCACCGAAGAACGCCGCAAAGACCTGGTGAAAATCGTGCGTAACGAAGGCGAGCAGGCGAAAGTCGCCATTCGCAACGTGCGCCGCGACGCCAACCAAAGCGTCAAACAGCTTGTTACCGACAAACAGGCTTCCGAAGACGACGAGCGCCGCGCCGAGGCAGAAATCCAGAAACTGACCGACAAATACGTCGAACAGGTGGACAAAGTCCTCGCCGAAAAAGAAAAGGAACTGATGGAAGTTTGATGAGCGCCGCGCGTACCCCGCCTGCTCACGTCGCCATCATCATGGATGGCAATGGCCGCTGGGCGCAGCAACACCTGCGCCCGCGTGCTTTTGGGCACAAGGCCGGGCGGGTGGCGGTGGATCGCGTCGTCACCGCCTGCGCCAAAGCGGGCGTAAAAACGCTCAGCCTCTACGCTTTCAGCACCGAAAACTGGCGGCGTCCGGCGCATGAAGTCAAAATCCTGATGGAACTGATTGAAACGGCGCTACGCGAAGAAGCGGAAAAAATGCGGAAAAACGACATCCGCTTGCGCGTCCTCGGCGATCGTGCGCCGCTTTCCGCCTCGCTGCGTAGTGCCATTGACGATGCCGAAGCGTTGACCGCCGATGGCTCGCGCATGAACGTCGTCCTTGCCATCAACTACAGCGGTCAATGGGTATTGTGCGAAACCGCGCGCCGCCTCGCGCAAGCGGTCGCCGACGGCACATTGCAGGCAGATGCCATTGACGAAACCACCTTCGCCGCCCACCGCCCGATGCCGGACTTGCCGCCGGTTGACCTGCTCATCCGCAGCAGCGGCGAAATGCGCCTGAGCAACTTCCACCTGTGGGAGCTCGCCTACGCCGAACTGTGGTTCACCGACGTGCTTTGGCCGGATTTTGGCGAGGCACAACTGGACGCGGCCTTTGCCGCCTATCATCACCGCGACCGCCGCTTCGGTGCGCTGCCGCAAACCTGAAGGACAAAGATAGCCATGCTGCTCTACCGCATCCTGACCGTACTGGTCGTCGCCCCGCTCTTCTTCTGGGTAAACCTCTACGCCAGCGACGTCTGGTTCAACGGCTTTTGGTTGGCGCTGGTCGCGCTTGCCGCGCGTGAATGGGGCGGCTTGCTGCGCTGGAAACCGCGTAGTCAATGGAAATACGCCCTCATCAACACAGGCATCGCCGCCCTCGGTCTGCTCCTGCTCGAATACGGCCTCGGCGGTGTCGCCAAAAGCCGTTTACTCTTTTACTTCCTTGCCGCCGCTTCATTCCTTTGGCTGTTCATCGTGCCCTATGCGCTCTACCGCTACGGCCGCGACCAGCGCCTGAACCTCCCCGACAGCGTCCTTGCTGTTGCGGGTTCGGTGATGTTGCTCGCCTTCATCTGGGCGACCGTCGCCATCCAGCGGATGATTGGCGGTGGTGGCCTGCTTGGCCTCTTTATCATCGTCTGGTGCAGCGACATCGGCGCTTACTTCGCCGGGCGTTACTATGGCAAACACAAACTGGCAGAAAACATCAGTCCGAAAAAAACCGTCGAAGGCTTCATTGGCGGCTTTCTTGCCGCGATGCTGGCAGCGGTGGTTCTGTCATTCATTGTTAAACTGCCGCTTGGCCTTTGCCCGTTCCTGCCGCTGACCGCGCTGGTCGTTATCTACGCCGCCATCGGCGACCTCTGGGAAAGCGTGCTCAAGCGCCGCGCCGGCATCAAGGACAGCAGCAACATTCTGCCCGGTCACGGCGGTATTCTTGACCGCATCGACAGCTGGCTCTCGGCGATGGTGCTGTGGGCGGCGGGCTTTCTCTACGCCAATCTCTTCTAAAAAACGCAACTGCAACAAGGAGGCGCAGGCATGTTACCCGTGCTCTGGGGAATACTCGGCTTTATTATCACCATCGGCATCCTCGTCACCATTCACGAATGGGGGCACTTCTGGATGGCGCGCCGCTTTGACGTCAAAATCCTTCGCTTCTCGCTCGGCTTTGGCAAGCCCTTCCTCACCTGGCGCGGCAAAAAAGACGGCACGCTCTATACCCTCGCGCCGATACCGCTCGGCGGTTTCGTGCAAATGCTCGGCGAGAGCAGCGACGAAGCAGTCGAAGAAGCGGAAAAATACCGCACCTTTCAGGCGAAAAAAGCCTGGCAGCGCTTCCTTATTGCTTTTGCCGGGCCGGCGGTTAACCTCCTCTTTGCCGTCCTCGCCTTCGCGGCACTCTATCTCTATGGCGTGCAAGGATTACGCCCGGAAGTGGCACGCATCGTCCCGGACAGCCTCGCCGCCCGCGCGGGCTTACAAGTCGGCGACCAAATTCGCGCCATTGAAGGCAAAGACACCCCGCTCAGTAGCGATGCGCACATCGCCCTCGTTGGCGCACCCCGCCGCAGCGACGTTAATATCGTTATCCAGCGCGGCGGTGAAGAACGCATCCTCGCCCTTGACCTCAGTGGCTTGCGCGCAGGCGACGAACTAAAAATGGACGAAGCAACCGGTCTCTACCTCGTGGATGAATGGTTGCCTGCCGAAGTCGCCGAAACCGTACCGGATAGTCCGGCAGCGGCGATGGGCATTGAAAAAGGCGACCGCATCACCGCCGTCAATGGCGAAGCGCAAGATCTCATCCGCATTGGTAAAGCCATCGCTGCGGGCAAACCGGGCGATGCCATCACCATTACCATCATGCGCGCGGACAACGAACAAACCCTGCACGGGCAACTTGGATTGCGCGAAGATAAAAAAGGCAAAGTGCACGGTTTTCTCGGCGTCAAATGGCAACGGGTGGACGTCTCCGCATACCAGAGCGTGGAGCGCTACGGATTCTGGGCAGCGCTCGGCCACGGCTGGAACAAAGTCGTCTATTACGTCCGCCTGACCTACGACATGTTTGGCCGCATGTTCGCGGGCAAAATCTCGCTCGATAACATCGGCGGACCGCTCACCATCGGCGACGCCGCAGGGAGAACCCTCAGCTACGGTTGGGACATCTTCCTGAACTTCCTCGGTGTCGTTAGCCTCTCGCTCGCCGCCATCAACCTGTTGCCCGTGCCGATGCTGGATGGCGGTCACATGCTCTTTTATGCGCTGGAAACCGTGCGTGGCAAACCGCTCTCCGCAACGACGATGAAATGGGCGCTGCGCGTCGGTGCGACGCTGGTGTATGCGCTGATGCTGTTCGTCGTCCTCAAAGATTTCTGGAAATATCTGCTGTAAAAACAGAAAATAAAATTCCGCCTCGCCTGATTGTTAACCTTTTGCCCGCCTCCGAGCGGGCAAAAACGTTGCTACGGCAGAAAAAGCCACATTTGCAAAGCAGACAAACATGAAATTTGTGTTACAATAGCGCAATCGCAAAATTTGTTGTTTTCGGCGTATAGGACAAAATGGAGGCTAAAAAACGCTGTAAGCCTTATGCTGC
>CAURAS010000136.1:0-5048 GCA_963522865.1 uncultured Cardiobacterium sp. | reverse complement strand
TGCGCCAGCGCGCCGCCATCGGCATGTTGCCCATAATCATCTGGTTACGCGCGATAGTGCCGATGTAGCCAAAGAGCGGCAGCAAGACCAGCACCACCAGTCCCATGCCAGCGAGTTTCCAGCCTTCGTCGCGCAGCAAGGTGTCGGGCGCACGTGCCGCCAGCCAATCGACGATGTTGCCGATGAAGCCAAAAAGCAGCACTTCCAGCACGGCGACGGCAATGCCCGCGAGCATGATGATCCACAGCGGTTTGTAAAAACCGCGGCAGTAGTAACGGATGAAGGCAAAGAGCGACTGCGGCGGCGCTTCCGACCAGTCGGGCGGGAAGGGGTTGGTGCGTTTTTCGAAGGTGGCGTACATGGTGGTGATTTAGATAAGTGGAAAGGCGGGGATTATACCGAAAAAGCCTATGCCCTCTTTACAGGTGGCTTTTTCGTGTCCGGGCAACCGCCTACCGCTGCGAATACAGACCGATGCGGTTGCCTTCGCTGTCTTCAATCACAGCATCAAAGCCGTAATTGCTGCCGAGGGACGTCTTGCCCGTCAGTACTTTGCCGCCATGTTGCGCGGCGCGTGCCGCCTCGATCGCGCAGTCATCGCAGCCGAAGTAGAGGAGGACGCTGTTGCCGGGGGTGAACGGCTGCTGCGGGTCGTGGCAGAGCATACCGCTACAGCCGGGCGCGTTGTTGTCGCCGGGAAAGGTCGCGTAGCGTGCCTCGGTGCCTGCAACTGGCAAGTCTTCCAGCTGAATCTGGAAAACGGCTTCGTAGAAGGTTTTGGCGCGCGCCAGGTCGCGCACATAAATGGTGAACCAGTTGGCGGGGTTTTTCATGTCAGCTCCTGTTGTGGATAGGGAGCGGCAGGATAGCGTCGCGCCGGGCGGGCGGCTTGTCATGGATTGCGCTGGCGCAGGAAGTCGTAGAGCAGTTTCGGCAGGTTGACGGTTATCGGCAGGTCGCTCGTGGCGAAGGGCCGCAGGGTGAGGTCGATGTGCGTCGCGGCGGGCAGCGGGAAGGTGACGGGCGCGGGGTGCAGCGCGCGCAGGCAGTAATCGAGGCGGAAATAGTGCAGCGGGTTGCGGCTTTTCGGGATTTCGCAGGCGAGCAGGTAGTAGGTGCCGTCGGGGATGGCGTCTATGCAGAATTCGCGGCAATGGAACAGGGCGCGCCCCAGCACCGGCACGCCGCGCGGAATGGGCGCGGGAAAGAGTCCGGCAAAGACGGCGTGGCGCGTCTCGCCACCGCAGAGGCGCACGCTAAGCGGTTGTGCTTGTGGATGTTGCGCCGGGGAATAGGTGTGGTGCGCGAAGACGCGCGGCTGCGGGCGGGCAAGTTCGGCGGAAAGGGCGGCGCTGTAGGCGGCGATTTTGTCGCGGTAGCGGGCGGGGGCGATGCCGGTCGCGGCGCGGAAGGTGTGGCTGTAGGTCGCGGCGCTTTCGTGTCCGGCGTCGAGTTGCGAGTCGATGACCGGTTTTTGCGCGACCAGCGCGGCGATGCCGTGTTCGATTTTCAGCGCGGCGATGTAGTCGCGTAGCGGCAGGCCGGTCTCGCGGCGGAAGCGGCGGCTTAGCTGGAAACGGTTGATGGCGAAATGGGCGGCAACGCTTGCCGGAGTGCAGTCGGGCAGGGTCGCGCGGATGTGGGCGCAGATGTCAGCGAGGGAGACGGGCATGGTCAGGCGATTAGGCGGGCGGTGAGGACGCCGCGCAAGCTGTTGGTAAGGATAAGGGTGTCGGCGCGGGCGACGTCGGCGCGGGTCAGGCGGGTTTCTGCGATGTGGGTCGCGCCGATTAGTGCTGGTTCGGCGAGGAGGCGGGCGCGGGCGATGCCGGGCAGGATGTCGAGCGCAAGCGGCGGGGTGTGCCAGGCGCCGTCAATACGAAGGAAAACGCTGCTGCGCGCGCCTTCGAGCAGGTAGCCGCTTTGGTTGTATAGGAGGGCGTCGAAGGCGCCGCGCGCGGTAGCGGCTTGCCAGATGCGGTCGAGATGGGCGCGGTGCGTGGTTTTGTGGCGGCGTAGCGGGTCGCGGTCGGGCAGCGCTTCTGGGTGTTCGAGGACGAGGATGTCGCGCGCGATGGGGTCAAGCGGGGCGAGGTCGAGCTGCGGCGTGCCGTCGCGGTGCAGGGTGATTTTCAGGCGGCGGGTGCTGTTTGCACCCGCACAGCGCGCCATGACCGCCATCCGCACCGCGTCTTTGTCGCAGGGCAGGCCAAGCGACGCGGCGCTGTTTGCCAGACGGGCGAGATGCGCGTCAAGGTGTTGCGGTGCGCCGTCGGCGACGCGCAGGGTTTCGATGAGGCCGATGTCCGGCGGGTGGCGGAGGAAGGCGGCCTTGAGTTGGCATTCGCGGTATTCGTCGTCGGCGTCGCTGTCGATGGTGATGCCGGAGCCGACGCCGAAGCGGGCGCGACCGTCCGTGATTTGTAGGGTGCGGATGGCGACGTTCAGCCGCATTTCCTCCGGCTCGATGTAGCCGAGCGCGCCGGTGTAGAGGTCGCGCGGGCTGCCCTCCAGCGCGGCGATGTATTGCATGGTGATGCGTTTCGGCGCGCCGGTAATCGAGCCGCAGGGAAAAGTGGCGCGCAGGATGGCGGCGTGCGTGGTGCCGGGGCGCAGCAGGGCATTGACGCGGCTGGTCATTTGCAGGACTTCGCCGTGTTGGGCGACGTGGAAGGCGTCGCTGACGCTCACGCCGTGCGGGCGCGCGATTTTGCTGAGGTCGTTGCGCAGCAAATCAACAATCATCGTGTTCTCGGCGCGGTTTTTCGGGTCGCGGGCGAGCGCCGCTTTTGCCGCGGCGATGTCGCCTTCGGCGCGCGCCGTGCCTTTCATCGGCAGGGTGTGGAGGTGGTCGCTGTCGCGGGCGAGGAACAGTTCGGGCGAGAGGCAGAGGGTGTGGCCGTCGGCGGGATGCCAGGCGAGTGCGGCATAGGGCGCGGGTTGTAGCGCGCGCAGGCGTTGATAAAGGGCGACGGGGGAGCCGTAGCTCTCGGCATTGGTGCGCAGGGTGTAATTGACCTGGTAAGTGTTGCCGGCGCGGATGAGTTCGTGAATGGTGGCGATATTGCGCGCGTAGGCGGCGCGGTCGGTGTCAAATTGCAGGCCGAGCAGCCCGGCAGGCGCGCCGTCGTGCTGGTCGCGCAACCAGGCGTCGATGGCGTCGCCGTGCAAATGGTCGAGGCGAGCATACCAGTCGAGAACGAGCGGCGGCGCGGTGGCGGCGAGTTTCATCAGGGCAACGCCAAATTCGTAAGGGATGCGCAACGCGGCGTGCAGGCCGTCCGCCCAACCGCGTGCTAATAGCGCATCGAGCTGGTCAATATCAGCAGCGGTGAGGGTTTCGCGGCGGATGTGGTCGCGGTAAAGGCGGGTGCGCCCGGCGCGGGCGTCGTCAAGGAGGAGGTAGGGCATGGTCGTGCGTGGTATGGCGAGGGCGCTGATTATAAGCGCGCGACGTCTCAGGGCGTATTCGCTAGAATGTGCGGCGTTTTTTCTAATGGAGTGTGCTTTGTGAAGAAGTTTTTGTTGACCGTGGTGTTGTTGGCGGTGGCGACGGTTGCGGCGGCGCCGTGGGTCGCCGGAGTGTTAGTAGAGCGGGAATTGCAGGCGAAAGTCGCCGAGCTACAAGAACGCACCGCGTGGATGAAAATGTCTTTGGCACTAGAGGATTATCAGCGCGGCTATACGTCTTCTACCGCGACGTTCCGGGTCGATGACAAGCGCTTTCCGCTAGTGATTCAACACGCGCCCTTTTCCGCCACGGGTCTGGATATTGCCCGCATTGTCATCAAACATTCCGACAATAAATTGCCAGATAGCGATTTGCGCGTGAATTTGGCGCGGCAATTATTATGGAAACAGGAATTGCCGGCCTCGCAAAAAGGTGATGCGCACTTTGCAGGCGGTGAAATTGTCATGCGTGGTCCGGAATCTACTTTTCCTTACAACAACCGTTTGAGCCTTATTTGGAAAGGTACGCGTAGCGATACATTCTCTCTTGCGCCAACACAGTTTGATGTTATCTGGGATAAAGAGGGCCTTTCCATTCACAATGATGTTTTAGAAGCAACAGGAGACGTCAATTTCCGCATACAAGGCTTGCGGGAAATTTTACATACTGTTGCCGTAGAAGATGACGCATTGCCATTGCGCTTTGAATTGGGCGCCGATGGGGCACAGGCAATTGCGTATAAAGACGGCAAGGAAATTTCCAAAATTTCTTTGTCCAATAGCAGCTATGAAGCAGGATTGATAGAGGGCGAGCAGGGTTATGATTTTATCATTCGCCAAAAATACCATTTCCAATATTCAGGCGAAAATTTTGCAGAATTAGATAAAATATTTGCGATTACGCCGGACACCTTTAACTCGCAATTTGTGGTTAGCAATTTTAGCCCAAAAACAACTCGCAGCATGATGGGTTTTGTCCGTGAAATAGCCGATGAAGTCATAAATCAAGAAAAAACATATCCAGACATGGCGGTCAACGCCGTTGGCCTAAGCCTGTATCAAGATTTATTGGCGCGTGACCTTTCGCTAAAGTCCCAGATAGAACTTAGCGGTGCGGGCAAAGCCATTCGCTTTGAGGCCAATGTACTTGAGCATTTCAAGAACAAATCCGATTTGGATGAATTCATGAAAAATGAAAAATCCGCTTTCCGACTCTTGCGAGGCAGCACATTGCGCTTCCAAATTGACCGGGAATGGCTGGCACGCGGCGAACTTGCAAAATCACTCGCGCCAGAAAAACTGGAACAAGCAGGATTTATTGCCGATGAAAAAGGCTTTACCCTGAATTTTGCCGTGCAGGAAGATGGCCTTGTCCGCAATGGCAAATTACTCACAGACGAGGAAATTGCCGCCATTCCAGCGCAATTTAAAGCGCTATTTTCTGAAATTGGACAATAGCGATGCGCAAACGCAAAAAAATCAACGGGGTACTGCTGCTCGACAAACCCGCCGGCATTAGCAGTAATCAGGCATTGCAGCAGGTGCGCTGGCTTTATCAGGCGGAGAAGGCGGGGCATGGCGGCACGCTTGACCCCTTT
>CAURAS010000135.1:0-5061 GCA_963522865.1 uncultured Cardiobacterium sp. | reverse complement strand
CTTCGCCTCTGAGGATGGTATCCCACAGGTCTTTGAAGGCGGCTTTGGGCATGTCCGGGTGGCGGATGATGTAGTGTGGCGCGCCAACGAGTTCACGCGCACTGTAACCGCTGACTTCGACGAAGGCGCGGTTGGCGTGGGTGATGATACCGGTGGCATCGGTGCGCGAGATGAGGATGGTGCCGTTGTTTTGCGGGTAGCCTTCATCCACGGTGTAGACGGTGCGGCGCTGACCGTCGTAATACTCCATTTCGTGGCGGGTGGATTTGCCGCTAGGCTTGGTCATGTTGGGAAGGCGTTGCATCGTTCTTTCCTTTTAACTGTCTGCCGGGTGGACGGATTGCCGAGTGGTTGCGGGTTGTTCATATTATAGGACGCCCCCCGCTGGTATGCCACACGGGAAGGCGTGAGGGAGATATACATACACATCGAGCGCTCAGGTGTATGTAAACAGTGTGGGCCAACGAGTCTTTATAATGGGATTTCTTTTTGTAACCGGAGCGCCATCATGTATCTCGACTGTGCCGATTCTGCCACAATTGTCCGCTATCAGCCGCTGGGCATTCTCAAGGGTATTACGACCAATCCGACTCTGCTGAAGCGGCAGGGCGGCGCACGTGAGGCGTTGTTGCAGGCGATTCTCGCCACTCGGCCGCCGCTTCTTTTTGTGCAGGTGTTGGGAGCGACAGCGGTGGAGATGGTGGATGATTTCCGCCGCATACTCGCCACGTTTCCCGATGCACCGCTGGGCATCAAGGTGCCGGTCAATCATGCCGGACTGGAGGCCATTACCGCGATGCGCGCCCTTCGTCTTGATATTCCGCTACTCGGCACGGCTATTTATTCTGCCGAACAGGCGATTCTTGCCGGGATTGCCGGTTGTGATTTTGTCGCGCCTTATATCAACCGCATGGAGAACAGCGCGATTGATCCTTATGCGGTTATCAGAAGCAGCCGCCGTTATTTTGATAATCACGCCATTCCCTGCCATATCATGGGCGCGAGTTTCAAAAACAGTCAGCAAATGCTGCGCGCGCTGGATGCCGGGGCGCATACTTGCACGCTCCCGCCGGAATTGCTGCATACGATGCTGGAAAGGCCAGTGGTGGAGACAGCAATTCGTGCCTTTAACGCCGATGGGGCGGCAAGTGCTTAAATGAGAAAACCGCGCCGGAGCGCGGTTTTTTTTCGCCAAAATGGATTCACAACGCCTCATCATCCAGCTCGCCGGTGCGGATGCGCACCACCCGCTCCAGCGGGGTGACGAAGATTTTGCCGTCGCCGATTTTGCCGGAGTTGGCGGTGTCGCGGATGGTTTCGATGACCTGTTCGGCGAGGTCGTCGCCAACGGCGATTTCCAGCTTGAGTTTTGGCAGGAAGTCGATGACGTATTCGGCGCCCCGGTAGAGTTCGGTATGCCCTTTTTGCCGCCCGAAGCCTTTGACTTCGGTGACGGTGATGCCTTGCACGCCGATGTCCGAGAGTGCCTCGCGCACGTCGTCCAGCTTGAAGGGCTTGATGATGGCCGTGATCATTTTCATGGCGTGTCCTCAACCCAGCTGGTAGAAATCGGCATCGAGGTCGCTGTAGCGGCGTGGACGGTAGCCGTGGCGTTTGTGGAAGTGGCGGTCGATGTTTTCATGCACATCCAGCACCATCGCAAAAATCGCCATGCGCATGGTGACGCCGTTGTCCGCCTGGCGGAAGATGGCGAGGTTGGGCAGGTCGTCAAGGTCGGTGGCAAGGTCAAACGCGCCGGGGCGGCTGTCGCGCGGCAGCGGGTGCATGATGACCACATCTTTTTCCGCGTAGTTTTCAATGGCGGCGCGGTTGATGCGGTAGTCTTCGCTGTAGCCTTCCATTTCTTCGCCGCCTTCGATGCGTTCGCGCTGGATGCGGGTGGCGTAGATGACGTCGGCGTCGCGCAAACCGCTGCTGATGCTGTCAAACTCGCGCACGTGGTGACCAGCGGCCTTGAGGCTGTCAAGCAGCACTTGCGGTGCGGCAAGCGCCGGCGGGGCGATGAAGTGGAAGGTGATGTTGCGGAACAGACGCAGCAGGCGGCAGAGCGACTGGATGGTGCGCCCGTGTTTGAGGTCGCCGGCAAGCGCAATCGTCATGCCGTCGATACTTTTGCCGAAGCGGCGGAATTCGCTGTCGATGGTGTAGTAGTCAAGGAGTGCCTGGCTGGGGTGTTCGCCGGTGCCGTCGCCGGCATTGATGACCGGCACGCGGATGTTTTTCGCAAATTGCGCGACCGAGCCGGTTTCCGGGTGGCGCATAACGATGGCGTCGGCATAGCCACTGATGACGCGCGCGGTGTCGGCAAGCGATTCCCCCTTGGAAAGCGAGGAGAAGGTGAAGCCGGTGGTATCGCAGACGCGGCCGCCCAGACGCGAGAACGCAGTGTGGAAGCTGATGCGGGTGCGGGTGCTGGCTTCAAAGAACAGGTTGGCCATGACCGCGCCGTCCAAGACGTCGCAGCGGTACTGACGCCGCGCGACGGGTTCGAGGGTTTGTGCGACTTCGAGCATTTTTTCGAGTTCGCTGCGGTTGAACTGGTCGATAGAGAGGATGTGGCGACCTGCCAGGCTCATGGTATTGCTCCGGTTTGAATTTGCCGCATTATAGCGCGCGCCCCCTATCTCCGGTAGAACGCAGAACGCTGTTGCCGCGGCAACGTGGCAGGTTTTCATGCTGCATTTACATACACATCGAGCGCTCAGCTGTATGTATATCAGACAGCACTATTTCAATAAGTATTACTATTTGAACCCCAAAATCCTGATTAAAAAATCAAATGATAAAAACTCTCCGCCGCAACAAAAAACCATTACCCAACAACACCCTAAAAAATACTACTGCGCAAGCCACGCTACCCGCAAAATGAAAATTGACGCGACTATAAACCGCCGCAATACTCGCCGCCCCTTAACCATTTAACCGGAGAAAAAACCATGCAAGGCAATGCCGAAGTCATCGCTTACCTGAACGAACTCACCGCAGGCGAACTCGCCGCACGCGACCAATACTTCATCCACGCGCGCATGTACGACGAATGGGGTTACAGCAAACTCTTTGAAGCCAATCACCACGAAATGCAGCACGAAACCGAACACGCGACGCTGATGATCAAGCGCGTCCTCATGCTGGGTGGCACGCCGAACATGGTGCCGGAAGCGCTGCACATCGGTACGGACGTGAAAAGCATGCTGGAAAACGACCTGCAACTGGAATACAACGTGCGCGACGCCCTGAAAAAAGGCATCGCCCTGTGCGAGCAGCATCACGACTACGTCACGCGCAACATGCTGATTGAGCAGCTGAAAGACACCGAAGAAGACCACGCACACTGGCTGGAACAACAGCTGCGCCATATCGAACACATGGGGCTTGCGAACTACCTGCAAAGCCAGCTCTAAGGGGGCGCCATGCAAATCACCCCGGAAGTGCGCGCCTGCCTGAACCGGCTGCTGCGCCACGAGCTGACCGTCATCAACCAGTATTTCTTGCATGCGCGCATGCTGAACAACTGGGGCTACGAGGCGCTCGGCCACACCATTTACAAGCAGTCCATCCGCGCGATGAAAAACGCGGACAAGCTCATCGCCCGCATCTTCCTCCTGGAAGGCCTGCCCAACCTGCAAGACCTCGGCAAACTACTGATTGGCGAAACGGTCGCGGAAGCCATCGCCTGCGACCATCAGGCGGCGAGTGCGCAACACGCCGACCTGCGTGATGCCGTCAAACTGCTCGGTGAAAAGCAGGATTACGTCTCGCGCCGTCTCGTGGAAGCACTGCTGGATGATGTTGAGGAGTACATCGACTGGCTGGAAACCCAGCAAGACCTCATCGCCAGCCTCGGCGAGCCGAACTACCTGCAACAGGCAGTCGGCAGCGGCGCGCATTGAGCCTTGCGCTTGTCTATAAAGAACCCTGCCCCGGCAGGGTTCTTTCTTTTTGCGGCTTTTTGTAAGCATCTAACGGTACGCGCATTTACCCTTGCCGTCCCCGTGCAGCAGCAAATCTCAAGCGTATAATGCCGCCGCATTTTTTCGGAGAACCCCATGCAAAACCTCAAAGAAATCCTCGTCGGCATCCAGATGCTCTTCGTCGCCTTCGGCGCGCTGGTGCTGGTGCCGCTCTTGACCGGCATCAGCCCCGCCGTCGCCCTGCTTTCCGCCGGTATCGGCACGCTCTGCTTCCAGCTCTTCACCGGGCGACAGGTGCCGATTTTCCTCGGCTCGTCCTTCGCCTTCATCGCGCCGCTCATCTACGCCATCGGCCACTGGGGGTTGGCGGCGACGCAAGGCGGCATCATCGCCGTCTCGCTCGTCTATTTCATTCTCGCCGTACTCATCCGCCAGCTGGGTACCGGCTTCATCGACCGCCTCTTTCCGCCGATAGTCGTCGCGCCGGTCATCATGGTGATTGGCCTCTCGCTCGCCCCCGCCGCCGCCAACATGGCGATGGGCCTGTCCGGCGACGGCGGCACGATGCTTTATGCCAAAGGCCCGGCGCTGGTGAGCGCGGGCGTGGCGCTCGCCGCGACCATTGCTGTCGCCCTCTACACCCGCGGCCTGACCAAACTGCTCGCCGTGTTCGCCGGCATCATCGCCGGTTACATCGCCGCTTATAGCTTGGGGCTGACCAATTTCAGCGCCGTGCAACAGGCGGACTGGTTCGTCACCCCGCCCGTCACCGCCCCCGCCTTCAATCTGGAAGCCATCCTTTTCCTGCTGCCGGTCGCGCTCGCCCCCGCGATTGAACACATCGGCGACGTCGCCGTCATCAGCCAGGTCTGCGACAAACCCTTTATGAAAAACCCCGGCCTGCACCGCACCCTCGCCGGGGACGGCATCGCCATTGCCATCGCCGGCAGCCTGGGCGGCCCGCCCGTTACCACCTACTCCGAAGTCACTGGCGCGGTTTCCATCACCGGCGCGAAAAACCCGCGCATCATGAGTTACGCCGCCATTGCCGCCATCATCCTCGCCTTCTCCGGCAAACTCGCCGCCTTCCTCAGCAATATGCCGACGCCCATCATGGGCGGCATCATGC
>CAURAS010000134.1:0-5064 GCA_963522865.1 uncultured Cardiobacterium sp. | reverse complement strand
CTTATGAAGTGTATTTTGAACAGGCGTTGCACTTGGTTTGACAATTCGCCGTATAACCATATACATACACTATGAGCGCTCAAGCGTATGTAAACCACCGCCTGTATGCAAAACCGGCGATGACGATATAATGCCGCGCCCTTTACAGACACAAAAAAACCTATGGAACTCAACCTCACCTACGAACGCATCAAAGACCTGCAAGCGCGCGAGACGGCGCTTAGGGGGTATCTTTGACTACCCGCTGAAGGCCGAGCGTCTCGAAGAAGTCGAACGCGAGCTGGAGCGCCCCTCCATCTGGGACAATCCCGAAGAAGCGACCAAACTCGGCCAGGAACGCGCCTCGCTGGCAGGCGTCGTCCACGGCCTCGATGAAATCCGCCAGGGCCTGCAGGACGCCTTTGACCTTATCGAACTGGCCGAAGCCGAAAACGACGAAGCGACACGGCAGCACTGGCTGCAACAAACAGCGGACATGGTTGACAAATACGTCCCCGCTCACAGTTGATAAGCGGATGCCGCAGGCGCGGATAATCACTGATGCCATTCCTCCCGGTTTTTTCCGAGTCCAAAAAAAGCCCCAGTTACGGGGCTCTTTTATTGCTGTCGTTAATTACAACGGATAGCGGGAAACATCCCTCAGCGATGAATTTCCAGACCGTTACTACCTTCCCGGATTTGTGCAGTACTGAGGCCGAAAGAAGTCAATACGGCATTGGCTTCCTTCGCCAAATTATTTAATGCCTGCTGATCGCCGGCATTAGCGGCTTCCATATACATTACCATTTGCAGGCTGCCAATCCAGTAATAGGTATCGGCAATGCGCTGCTTATCGGCATCAGATAGATTTCGCAGATAACTGTCTTTATCCATGGCGTCCTGTATCTGCCCGACCATCGGATGTGCTTTTACGCTGGACAAATCAAGATGCTGGGTTATGCCGTAATTAATGGCTGTCACATATGCCATGGCTGTAGCGATGCTGTTTGCATCATAACCATCTGACAGCAGTGCGTTTTTTACCCGCGAGATGAGGTGGCTGTTTTGCAACTGGGTGAGCTGCTGTTCGCTGTCTTCGCTGTATTTGCCGATACTCTGCAAATGCTGGCGCAGAGCATCAATCATTTTGGCATCAATTTCTTCGGTTATGTGGCTGTCATTATTGTATTTGGCCACTCCTTTTTGGGCGGCGACATTTTTCGTCGTTTTGCTGGAGCCGGAATTACCGTACCAGTTCTCATAATTGCGCTGGTTTTGGCGAAGCGTAGTATCGAAAGCGGCTTCGGCAAAATAGGTATCGAACCAACCGTCATACAAGGCATTCGCCTGGGGAGCAGTCAGTATGAATCCGGCAGTGAGCAGCGGGGCGAATAAAGTACGTTTCATAAATGAATCCTCAATAAATGGGCCAATCAATAACGGTTCGTATTTTAAATGGATAAATTAAGGCGCGAAAGGCGGGCGCGGATTATGTTTCCGTAAACTCTCCACGCATGGAAGCTGCGCGTTTTAATCCTTTATAATGTAGCGTTCTTACAATACAGGCAGATTGCACTATGGAACTCAACCTCACCTATGAACGCATCAAAGACCTGCAAGCGCGCGAGACGGCGCTTAGGGGGTATCTTTGACTACCCGCTGAAGGCCGAGCGTCTCGAAGAAGTCGAACGCGAGCTGGAGCGCCCCTCCATCTGGGACAATCCCGAAGAAGCGACCAAACTCGGTCAGGAACGCGCCTCGCTCGCCGGCGTCGTCCACGGTCTTGATGAAATCCGCCAGGGCTTGCAGGACGCCTTTGACCTCATCGAACTGGCCGAAGCCGAAGACGACGAAGCCACCGTCAATGCCGCATTAGAAGATGTCAGCCGCATCGAACACCGCATCGAAGACCTCGAATTCCGCCGCATGTTCTCCGGCGAGCTTGATCCGAACAACGCCTTCCTCGACATTCAGGCGGGTTCCGGCGGCACCGAGGCGCAAGACTGGGCATCCATGCTGCTGCGCATGTACCTGCGCTGGGGCGAGGCGCGCGGCTTCAAGACCGAACTCATTGAAGAATCGCCGGGCGACGTTGCCGGCATCAAATCCGCCACCATTGAATTCACCGGCGAATATGCCTACGGCTGGCTGCGCACCGAAATCGGCGTGCATCGTCTGGTGCGCAAATCGCCGTTTGACAGCGGCAACCGCCGCCATACCTCATTCGCCGCCGTTTTCGTCTCGCCGGAAATTGACGACAACATCGAGATTGAAATCAACCCCGCCGATCTCCGCGTCGATGTCTATCGCGCATCCGGCGCGGGCGGGCAGCACGTTAACCGTACCGAATCGGCGGTGCGCATCACCCACCTGCCGACCAATATCGTGGTGCAATCACAAAACAGCCGCAGCCAGCACGAAAACCGCAGCACCTGTATGAAACAGCTGCGCGCCAAACTCTACGAACTGGAGCTGAGCAAACGCAGCGCCAGCGCGCAAGCGATTGAGGACAGCAAATCCGACATCGGCTGGGGCAACCAAATCCGTTCCTACGTTCTCGACCAGTCGCGCATCAAAGACCTGCGCACCGGCTACGAAACCAGCAACACCCAAGCCGTCCTCGACGGCGGGCTTGACCCCTTCCTCCAGGCGAGCCTGAAACAAGGAGTAGAAGTATGACCACCCAACCGCAAGCCGACGAAAACAAACTCATCGCCGAGCGCCGGCAAAAACTCGCCGCCATCCGCACGCGCGGCGTTGCCTTCCCCAACCATGCCCGCCCGACCCACAAAGCCGCCGCCCTGCACGCGCAGTTTGACGGCGTCGAAGATGCCGACCAACTCACCGCCGCCGGAGAAATCGCCGTTGCCGGGCGGATGATGGGCAAGCGCGTCATGGGCAAGGCGAGCTTTACCGCCATCCAGGACGGCAGCGGCGCGCGCATCCAGCTCTATCTCAGCCGCGACGAACTGCCGGAAGGCCGCTACGCCGACTTCAAAACCTGGGACGTGGGCGACATCATCAGCGCGCGCGGCAAACTGTTTCGCACCCAGACCGGCGAGCTGACCATCCACGCCGACGACGTTGAGCTGCTGACCAAATCGCTGCGCCCGCTGCCGGAAAAATACCACGGCCTCTCCGACCAGGAAACGCGCTACCGCCAGCGCTACGTTGACCTCATCACCAACGAAGCGAGCCGCAAAACCTTCATCACCCGCAACAAAATCGTGCGCTACATCCGCCACTTCTTTGAAGACCATGACTTCATGGAAGTCGAAACGCCGATGATGCACCCCATCCCCGGCGGCGCGACGGCAAAACCTTTCATCACCCACCACAACGCGCTCGACATGCCGCTCTACCTACGCATCGCGCCGGAGCTGTACCTCAAGCGCCTCGTCGTCGGCGGCTTTGAGCGCGTCTTTGAAATCAACCGCAGCTTTAGGAACGAAGGCGTCTCCACCCGGCACAACCCCGAATTCACCATGCTCGAGTTCTACCAGGCCTACGCCGACTACCGCGACCTGATGGATCTCACCGAAGACCTCTTCCAAGGCCTCGCGCGTGAAGTCCTTGGCAGCCCGCAAATTACCTACCAGGGCGTCGCCATTGACCTCGGCCAGCCATTCGCGCGCCTCGCCATGACCGACGCCATCCGCCAATACGCGCCACAGCACGCGGACCTCCTCAATGACCCGGCAGCACTTGCCGCCGTCCTGCGCGACGAGTACAAACAAAAAGCCGACGCCAGCATGACCATCGGCAGCCTGCACACCCTCCTCTTTGAAGAAGCCGTCGAACACCAACTCATCCAGCCGACCTTCATCACCGCCTACCCGTCCGTCGTCTCGCCGCTCGCCCGCCGTAACGACGACACTCCCGACATCTGCGACCGCTTCGAACTCTTCATCGGCGGGCGCGAAGTCGCCAACGGCTTCTCCGAGTTGAACGACGCCGAAGACCAGGCCGAGCGCTTCCGCGCGCAAGCCGCCGCCAAAGACGCCGGCGACGACGAAGCCATGCACTACGACGCCGACTACATCCGCGCCCTCGAATACGGCATGCCGCCAACCGCGGGCGAAGGCATCGGCATCGACCGCCTGGTCATGCTCCTCACCGACGCGCCCTCCATCCGCGACGTCCTCCTCTTCCCGCACATGCGCCCCGAATAACCGAGACCGACCATGAAACTGCACAAAATCGCCGCCCTCGCCGCCGCCCTCATCACCGCGACCGCGCAGGCCGAAAAATACGAACTGCCGCCGCCGGATGTGACCGTCATCGGCCAAATCCAGCAAATCAGCGCGCGCAAAGGCGAAACCTTCGCCGAAATCGGCCGCGAATACGGCATCGGCTACGACGCGATGGAACACGCCAACCAGGGTCTTGACGGCCTCTACCTGCAAGACGGCGACCAAATCCTCTTGCCGACGCGCTTCATCCTGCCGGACGCGCCACGCGAAGGCATCGTCATCAACCTGCCGGAAATGCGCCTCTACTACTACCCGCCGGGGCAGAACGTCGTACACGTCTTCGCCATCGGCATCGGCCGCGAAGGCTGGGCGACGCCGAAAGGCATCCTCAGCATCGCCGAAAAACGCGCCAACCCGACCTGGACACCGCCCGCCTCCATCCGTGCCGAACACGCGGCAAACGGCGACCCGCTGCCGCCCGTCGTTCCCGCCGGGCCGGACAACCCGCTGGGGCTCTTCGCCATGCGCCTCTCGAACCCGTCCTACCTGCTGCACGGCACCAACAAACCCGAAGGCGTCGGCATGCGCGTCTCGCACGGCTGCATCCGCCTCTACCCCGAAGGCATCGAAGAACTCTTCGGCATGGTCGCGACCGGCACCAAAGTCAACATCGTCAACCAGCCGATGAAAGTGGGCTGGTTCGGCGACAGCATGTACCTCGAATTCCACTCCCCGCTCGGCGAAGACGCGCGCACCCTGGAACAAAACATCAGCGAAGCACGCGACACCGTGCAGCGCAGCATCGCCAGCCGTGGCCTGCAAGTGTCGAACGACCTCATCGACGCCGTGGTGCGCGAAGAAACCGGCCTGCCGGTGGAAGTCGCCTACCGCT
>CAURAS010000133.1:0-5080 GCA_963522865.1 uncultured Cardiobacterium sp. | reverse complement strand
ATGAAGTGTATTTTGAACAGGCGTTGCACTTGGTTTGACAATTCGCCACATACACATCGAGCGCTCAGGTGTATGTAAAGTAGCAGCGTTTCAATCGACCTCTGATACGGCGCAAATATTGCTACCCCCTCCCCCTCCCTCCCCCGCTGCGGACGCTGGCGCGTCCTGCGGGGGAGGGGGTAGATCGGCTGTTTACATACACCTGAGTGCTCATGGTGTATGTATAACGATCCCACGTCTTCCAATTCAACGCCCCCTCATTTTTCGCAGAAGAAAGAGCTTTCTGCTGCGTGGGATAGCAATGGTCACGCTATAAATGGTTTATGCGGCGCCAGGCGTGTAGCGGTGTTTGCGGTTTTGTAGCCAGTCGGTGAGGGGCGCTGGTAGGACGCGCTGCCAGCGCCAGTCCACGCAGTCGAGCAGGTTTTTGGTGGTAAGCCCCAGCGCGGTGTCGCCTTCGATTTGTAGTTTGCGGTTGAAGAAGAGGGTGTCCGGGTCTTCTTCGCGCAGGATCATGTGCAGGTAGTCGATGCTGTTGGCGGCAAGGCGCAGATCCGGTTTGCCGGGGTAGTCTTCGCTGGTGAACTGTTGGCGGTTGGCGCTAAAGCGGATGCTGATGCCTAGATCCAGCACGTCCAGCTGGAAGTGGCGGCCGGCAAATTTGTTCATGTCTGCCGGGAGCAGGCCGCGGCGCAGCATGTGATTCAGGGTGTGTACGAGAACGAGGCGCGGCGGCAGCGCGGGTAGTTTGCGCCCGATGTGCGCCACCCAGGCGGGCAGGACGCGGCCGGGTTGGCTTTTGTCGTGTTTGCGCGGCGCGGCTTGTACTTTGCTGGGGGCGGTGTTGGTGCTGGGCAGGGAGCGATGGGTGGGGGATTCGGCATGGGTTGAGACGTGAGGAACCCCATCCCCGCCCCCTCCCCCACGGGGGGAGGGGGGAATAGTAATAGTGGTCGCTTCTTCCGGCTGGTAGATGGGGCCGGCGTTGGCTTCGCTGTAGTAGGTTTTGATTTTTTCGATGCCGGGGTTGCCGTGCCAGTAGCCATCAACGAGGGTGCCAAGGGCAAGTGGTGCGAGTTCGTGCAGGGCTTCAGCAATGGGAACGTGGCCCGCGATGACTTGACGGTGCAGTTCGATGATGCGCGCCATGTGCTCAAGTTGCGGCGAGAGGCGGAGGATGCCGACGCCAAGGGCGGCGATGTCGGCGTGGTGCGCGAGCAGGCTTTGGCTGCCGTGCGACATGGTCTGGATGCCGTTAATGGTGAGGAAGGGGGTTTTTTCGCGGGTGTCCATGGTCATGCCGTGCGGGTGTTCGATGCAGCGGAATTGGCAGTTGTCTTTGTTCAGGTTGTAGTGGCGCGCGGTGAAGCAGCGCGAGGAGTAGGCGAGCGGGATTTTGCCCCAGGCAAAGAGTTCGGTTTCGCCGGGGTCGGCGCTGGCGGCGAGCAGGGTGGCGAGTTTGTCGCGCGAGAGTTCGGCGGGCGGCTGCCAGCGGTAGGCGCCGAGACGGCGGACAAGCGCGAGGGTGTGTTCGTTGTAGAGGTTGAGGCTGGCGCCGGCGACGAAGGGGTGGCCGTGGTCGCGCGCCAGTTTGACCGCGCCCATGTCGTTGGCTTCGATGGGATAGCGCTCTTGTTTGGCGATTTTGCGCAGGCGTTTGAGGTCGCTCTCGCTTTCGAGCAGGGTCTGGCTGGCGAGCAGCACTTCTTTGCCGGATGCGGCGAGGTTGTCGGCGATGGCGAGCCAGTCGGCAAGGCGCAGTTCGTGGCGGCGCGCGCAGACGGTTTCGCCGAGGTAGATGATGTCCACGTCGGTTTTGGCGATGTGGTCGTACCAGGCGAAGACGGTTTGTTTCGGCCAGTAGTACTGGATGGCGCCGAGGGAGAGTTTGAGGCTCATGATGTTTCCTTGTTGTTCGTTTACATACACTTTGAGCGCTCAGGTGTATGTATAAATGGCGGGATGGGGTTAGCGGTTTGGCAATCCGGCTGCGAGGTATGCGAACGTTCCCCACAGGGAGAGGGGCGTTTTTTTATTTCCACGGTCTGCTGTAGGCGCCGAGCGTCGATTGGCTGCCTTCGGAGACTTTGCCGAGTGCGGCCTGCCAGGCGGGGGCGACGCGGTAGTTTTCTTTGGCGGCGGCGTCCAGCGCGACGCGCAGGGTGCGGGTTACTTGCGCGCTGTACATTTGGCTGCGCTGGCGGCCTTCGATTTTGATGGCGGCGACGCCGATGTCGATGAGTTTCGGCAGCACTTCGATGACGTTGAGACTGGTCGGCTCTTCCAGCGCGTAGTAGGTTTCGCCCGCCACTTGGAATCGCCCTTTACACAGCGTCGGATATCCGGCGGGTTCGTCCGGGCGGTAGCGGTCGATGAGGACGTCGTTTAAGCGCACGTCCATGCGATCGGGGTGTTCTTCCCAGCGCACGGCTTTCGCGGGCGAGCAGACGCCCTGCATATTCGGCGATTCGCCGGTGGCGTAGCTGGAGAGGATGCAGCGTCCTTCGACCATGACGCAGAGGCTGCCGAAGCCGAAGACTTCGATTTCAACGTCGGTGTTTTCGACGACGTGCTGCACCTGCTCGATGGTCAGCACGCGCGGCAGGACAACGCGGCGGATGTTAAACAGATCGCGCATCAGGTTAATCGCTTCGTAATTGGTCGCCGAGCTTTGCACCGACATGTGCAGGCGCAAATCGGGGTGCGCTGCGCTGGCGTAGGCAAGCACCGCCGGGTCGGCGACGATAATGGCGTCAGCGCCCAAGCTGGCGGCGGTATCGACCGCCTGTTGCCAACGCGGCATTTGCCCGGCCTGGGCGAAGGTGTTAATCGCCATCAGCACCTGTCGCCCGCGTTCGTGTGCGTAGGCGATGCCTTCGGCGACGCTGTCGCGGGTGAAGTTGAGACCAGGAAAATTGCGGGCGTTGGTGGCGTCTTTCAGGCCGAGATAGACGGTATCGGCGCCGTTATCAATGGCGGTTTTCAGGGCGGGCAGGTTGCCGGCGGGGCAGACCAGTTCGGGGATTTTTCGCGGCATGATGGCCTCCTGTGAGCGGGTTTCGCGGATTTTATTCCATGCGTGAACAATACTCTACAGCGCATCATATGCCGTTGATAAAAATCACCGCATAATGACGGCAAACCATAAACCTTGAGGCACTCATGCAATCCTGTTCCGACCTGCGCGCCTTCATCACCCTGCTGGAAAGCCGTGGCGCGCTAAAGCGCATCGCCCATCCCGTCTCGCCGCATCTGGAAATCACCGAAATTGCGCGCCGCGTCCTCGCCAACGGCGGCCCGGCGCTGCTCTTTGAAAACCCCGTCCGCGCCGACGGCAGCCGCTACGGTTATCCCGTCCTTGCCAACCTGTTCGGCACGCGCGAGCGGGTGGCGCTGGGCATGGGCGCGGAGCCATCGCGGCTGCGCGCGATTGGCCGCCAACTGGCGGATTTGAAAGAACCCGCGCCGCCGGACAACCTCGCCGAGGCGCTCGGCAAAGTGCGCCTGGCGAAAAACATCTGGGACATGACGCCGCGCGTCTTCGACGCGCCGCCCTGCGCGCATACCGTGCTGACGGGCGACGACATCGACCTCGCCCGCCTGCCCATCCAGCACGCCTGGCCGGACGACATCGCGCCGCTCATCACCTGGGGGCTGGTCATCACCCAAAGCGCGCGCCTGCCCCGACAAAACGTCGCCATCTACCGCCAGCAGCCGGTCGGCAAAAACCGCGTCATCATGCGCTGGCTCGCCCATCGCGGCGGCGCGCTCGACTACCGCGCCCATTGCGAGAAGCATCTCGACCGCCCCTTTCCCGTCGCCGTCGCCATCGGCTGCGACCCGGCAACGCTGCTCGCCGCCGTCGCCCCCATCCCGGACACCCTGAGCGAATACCGCTTCGCCGGACTCCTGCGCAGCGCGCGCAGCGAAGTGGTGCGCCTTGCCAGCGGCCTGCACGCCCCCGCCCGCGCGGAAATCCTCCTCGAAGGCCACATCTACCCCGGCGACGTGGCGACCGAAGGCCCCTACGGCGACCACACCGGCTACTACAACAGCCAGGCAGAATTCCCCGTGTTCACCATCGAGCGCGCCACCCTGCGCGACGGCGCGATCTACCACAGCACCTACCTCGGCAAACCGCCGGACGAACCCGCCATCCTCGCCGCCGCCCTGAACGAAGTCTATATCCCCTTGCTGCAAAAACAATTTCCGGAAATCGTCGATTTCTACCTGCCGCCGGAAGGCTGCTCCTACCGCATCGCCGTGGTCAGCATCAAAAAAGAATACCCCGGCCACGCGCGGCGCATCATGCTGGGCTGCTGGAGCTACCTGCGCCAATTCAGCTACACCAAATACCTGATCATCGTTGATGACGACATCAACTGCCGCGACTGGCAGGACGTCATCTGGGCGCTCACCACCCGCGCCGACCCGGTGCGCGACACCCTGCTCATTGAAAACACGCCGATCGACTACCTCGATTTCGCCAGTCCCGTCAGCGGCCTCGGCGGCAAAATGGGGCTGGACGCGACCACCAAATGGCTGGGCGAAACCACGCGCGATTGGGGGCGCCCCATCCGCCCTGACCCGGCGACCGTCGCCAAAATTGACCGCATCTGGAGCGAACTGGGGCTGTAACGGGCGGAAAACGGCGCATCCGGGGCGTGGTGCCGCTGGGGTGTATTGATAATTCGATGAACAAGCCCCTCCCTAGCCCTCCCCCGGGTCCCACGCAAAATGTGGACGCATTTTGCGTGGGAACCCGCCCGCTGTGGGCTTCGCCCTGCAGGGGAGAGGGATGTTTCAATTGTCAACATGCCCAAAAAGAAACCCCGCGCATGCGGGGGTTTTTATTTTCACGTATCGCTTCTGACGATACGCGGTTTACATACACCACGAGCGCTCAGGTGTATGTAAATCAACGGGCGGTTTATGCCTCGCCGCCGTCTTCTTCAGTCGCGCTTTCGTCGCTGTCTTCGCTTTCAGCGACGATTTTCGCGACCGCAATCAGTTTTTCGCTGTCGCTGGTGCGGATGAGGCGCACGCCCTGGGTGTTGCGGCCGCTGGTCGAGATTTCGGC
>CAURAS010000132.1:0-5131 GCA_963522865.1 uncultured Cardiobacterium sp. | reverse complement strand
ATGGATTGTCCGGCGGCGACGCGCGCTTTCAGGCCGTCAATGTAGGCTTCCAGTGTCTGGCGGTAGCGCTCCGGCGAGAAGAGTAGGGTCGCGTTGACGTTGACGCCTTCAACGGTGAGTTCGCGGATGGCTTTGATGCCCGCCAGTGTCGCCGGGATTTTGATCATGACGTTTTCGCGACCGACGCGACGGTAGAGTTCCAGCGCTTCGGCGACGGTTTTGCTGCTGTCGTGCGCGAGGTCGGGCGAGACTTCGAGCGAGACCATGCCGTCGGTGCCGCCGGTTTGTTCGTACACCGGCAGAAGCAGGTCGCAGGCCTGGCGGATGTCGTCAATGGCAAGGCTGTAGAAGGCGTCGCGCGCACTGCCGCTGGGGTTCTCATCAAGCCAGGAGCGTAGTGCGGCGTCGTAAGCATCGCTGGTAAAGGCTTTTTGGAAGATGGCCGGGTTGGAGGTGATGCCGCGCAGGTCGTCGTCGGTGATGAGGTTTGCCAGTTCGCCGCTGGTGAGCATTGTCCGCTGGATGTTGTCGTACCAGACGCTTTGCCCGAGCGCCGCCAGTTGGCGCAGCGGATTGATGGCCTGGCTGGCGGGTATTTCCAGCGGATAGTGCGCGTCTTCGCGCAGTTTGTTTCCTGCCAGCATCGCCGGGGCGACGTCTGCGGGCTGGTCAAGGAGAGCAACCAGACCGGGCGCTTCGGCGTCCGACGGCGGCAGTGGTTTGACTTTGGCAAAGGACGGCGCTTTTTTCGGCGCGGGCGTGGTTTCTGCGGCCTCGGGTGCTTCGTCACGCAGTTCTTCAACGAGGCCGGGCGCGGCGATGTCGTCTTCCGCTAACGGCGTCGGGCGCTCTTGCGGTACGTAATCCGCCTTGCCCTGACCGCGCACGGCGTGGACGTCGCGCGGTCGGCCTTTACGCACGCTGCGGCCGTTGATTTCTTCCGGCGGGTTGAGCAGCGCTTCGAGGCTGGGATTGACGTCGTCTTTCGGCAGGGCATTGCGCAGGACATTGCGGCTCGCCTTCTCGCGGCGCGGGGTGGCAGCGGCGACAGGTGCTTCTTCGCGCGGCGCTTCTTGTTGCAGCGCTTCTTCGTAACGGCGCGCGGCTTCTTCTTGACGGTTGCCGTTGTTGCGCGGTGTCTGACGCGGTTCTTGCGCGGCTTCAGTTTTGGCTTCGGGTTTGCGCGCCGGCTGCTGTTGCGGTTGTTCTTGCCGTTCGCTACGTTCGCGACGGTTACGCGCCGGGGCGGTGCGTTCGCGGCGTTTGTCGCCGGTCGTGTTTTTCGCGGTTTCTTCAACGGCGCTCGCCGGGTCGCGGTTTTCTTTGAAGAGGGCGACGACTTTGGAGAAGAGTGCGGCGAGTCCGCTTTTTTGTACGGTCGGCGCGACTTGCGGCGCAGGGGCGCGCGGCACGACGCCCTGTACAGCCGCCTGTTCGGTGACGGCTTCGCCCGGCTTGGCCACAACGTCGCTTTCTTCGTGGCTTTCGTGGCGGGTACGCAGGCGGTAGCTCGGTGTCGGTGCGGTGTCTTCGTCCAGCTCGTCATCGCGCAGGCGCTCGATGTAGTAGTCCGGCGTGTGCAGGTCGGCATTCGGCACCAGCACGACTTCCACTTTGTTGCGCTGCTCAATCTGGCGGATGACCGCGCGTTTTTCGTTCAGCAGATAGGTGGCGATACTCACCGGCAACTCGCCGGTGATGCGGCGGGTGCGTTCTTTCATCGCTTCTTCTTCGATGAGGCGCAACAGCGACAGCGCCATCGACTGGATGCCGCGGATGGAGCCCTGCCCTTTGCAACGCGGGCAGACGCGGTGGCTGGATTCGTCCATCGACGGGCGCAGGCGCTGACGCGAGAGTTCAAGCAGGCCAAAGCGCGAGATGCGGCCGATTTGCACGCGGGCGCGGTCAATTTTCGTCGCCTCGTACAGGCGGTTTTCCACGTCTTTGCGGTTGCGGCTGACGCTCATGTCAATGAAATCTATGACAATCAGCCCGCCCAAGTCGCGCAGGCGCATTTGTCGCGCGATTTCATCTGCTGCTTCCAGGTTGGTCTGGTAGGCGGTTTCTTCGATGTCGCCGCCTTTGGTCGCCTTGGAGGAGTTAATATCAATGGAAACCAGCGCTTCGGTGTAGTCAATGACCAGCTCGCCGCCGGAAGGCAGCTGTACGTTGCGCTGGTAGGCAGACTCAATCTGCCCTTCAATCTGATAGCGGGTGAAGAGCGGGATATTATCCTGATATAGTTTGAGTTTGTTGAGGTTATTCGGCATCACCAGCGTCATGAAGTCGCTAGCCTGCTGATAGACGCGCTCGTCGTCAATGAGGATTTGCCCGATATCCGGGCGCAGGTAGTCACGCAGGGCGCGAACGATGATGTTACTTTCTTGATAAATCAGGCGTTGTGGCGGCGCCTTGCGGTATTCTTCGGAAATTGCTTCCCACAGTTGCAGGAGAAAATCCAAGTCCCATTGCAGCTCTTCTTGCGCGCGGCCAACGCCAGCGGTGCGCACAATAATCCCCATGTTTTCCGGAACATCCAGCATATCGAGGGTTTCGCGCAACTCTTTGCGGTCGTCGCCCTGGATGCGGCGCGAGACGCCACCGGCGCGCGGATTGTTCGGCATCAGCACGAGGAAACGTCCGGCGAGGCTGATATAAGTGGTCAGCGCCGCGCCTTTGTTGCCGCGTTCTTCTTTGTCAATCTGCACCAGCACTTCCTGCCCGACTTCAATCATGTCCTTGAACGCCAATTGGCCTTCATGCGCGGTCGTGGAGCCGGTCAGGTATTCCTTGCCGATTTCCTTGAAGGGAAGAAAACCGTGCCGCTGCGCGCCGTAATCGACAAAGGCCGCTTCCAGCGAGGGTTCAATCCGGGTAATTTTTCCTTTGTAAATATTGGCTTTTTTCTGGGCGGAATAAAGGGTTTCAATATCAAGGTCGTAGAGTTGCTGGCCATCAACCAGCGCCACCCGCAGTTCTTCCTGCTGGGTCGCGTTTATAAGCATACGTTTCATAGTCGAGAATCTCCGCAGTCGTATCCTTCGCGCATACGACTGATAAATTTGTAGAAAAATGTGATCCGTTCGAGCATCCCGCTCCTGTCGGATTTTATTGGTTGCAGTTTTGAAAAATCTTGGGCCGGACGGCCTCCGTGGCCGTAAACCGGCGGGAAACTATACCAAATCCGCGGCCTGCCGCGCAATGCGATGGACAAGCGCGCGGCCTTGTGCCACGATAAGCGCCCACCTCGCAGCGAGAGCGTTTCACACCATGTCCATCAGCCCGCAAACCCAAAGCCAATTAAGCACTTACGAGCAACCTCTGAACGAGCGCATCCGCCTCTTTATGCGGCTGGAATCGATGTTTTTCCAGATGAAAAACTTCCACCAAGCGGACGAATACTATTCCATCCAGTTGTTCCTCGATGCATTGTTTGACGTACTGGATTTCCTGCACCGCTACGAAATCCGTTCAGAAATTATCAAGGAATTACAAGGCTATAAAACCGGCATCGACCGTGAACACTTCGCCCTCGGCTGGACGCTGGAAGACCGGGTGGCGACGCTGGAAAACATTGACATGTCGCTGCAAGAGGCCTACGCCCTAAACTTCAACCCCATCAGCGCCTTGCGCGAAAACGAACTGTTCACCAGCCTGCGTCAGCGCAACTTCAACCAAAGCGGCAACTGTCTCTTTGAAGTCCCCGCCTACCAATACTGGCTGCTACAAAACCAGAATCACGAAATACCCTTCTTACGACAATGCTATGAAATGTTCGTCCCGATTGCGCGCGCGGTCGCCCTCGTCTTACGGCTGGTGCGTGCCGGGGCAGAAATCACCAACGAATACACCGACGACGGCATCTTCCTGAAAACACTGGACAGCAACCGCCGCAACCAGATGATCCGCATCCACCTTGACAACGAACAGCGCGTCTTCCCGCGCATCAGCGGCGACAAACACCGCTTCTCGGTGCGTTTCATGACCCAGGAAAACCCGGAACAACGCGCCAAACAAGTCGAAACCCTGGTGCAATTCTCGCTGCAAACCTGTGTCCTCTAAATGAACGACAAAAATCCGAAGGGCTACCGCCCGCACACCTTCGCCAGCCTGCGCAAAAACCCCGTCCATTTCCTCGCCTTCGGCCTTGGCAGCGGTCTCATCCATCCCGCGCCCGGCACCTGGGGAACGCTCGCTGCCACCCTTCTCTACTGGCCGCTCTCCTTTCTTCTGCTAAACCAGACCATTACCGCCCTCTTCCTCCTCACCGCCTTCGCCCTCGGCTGCTGGGTGTGCGACAAAACCGCGCGCGATCTTGGCGTGCACGACTTCGGCGAAATCGTTTGGGACGAATTTCTCGGCATCTGGCTGGTGCTGGCCTACCTCCCGCCCGCGTTGTGGACGCGCTGGGGTGCCCTGCCCTGCTACCTCGCCGCCTTCCTCCTCTTCCGCCTCTTTGACATCGTAAAACCGCCGCCCATCCGGCAAATTGACCGCCACACCCCCGGCGGCCTCGGCATCATGCTTGACGACGTCCTCGCCGCCCTCTACGCGCTTGCCGCCCTCTGGCTCGCAGCCGCCGTGCTATAATCCGCCGCCCACAAACCCAAGGAAACCCCATGAAAATCAGCAAAAACAGCGTCGTTGAAGTTACCTACGAACTCTACGACGACCAGGGAAACGCCATCGTCCACGACGGCGAGCCGCTCACCTACCTGCACGGCGGCTACGGCGGCACCTTCCCGAAAGTCGAAGCGGCGCTGGAAGGCAAAGACGTCGGCGAACAAATCGAGCTCACCCTCGCGCCTGACGACCACTTCGGCGAAATCCAGGACGAATACATCCGCCAAGAACCGCGCGACGTCCTGCCGCCAGAAATCCAGGTCGGCATGGTGCTGGAAGGCGAAGACGCCGAAGGCAACATCCAGCTCTTCCACATCAGCGACATCAGCGACACCCACGCCACCCTGAACGGCAACCACCCGCTCGCTGGCCTCACCCTCCGCTTCAAGGCAAAAGTGCAAAGCGTGCGCGAGGCGACCGCCGAAGAAATCGCGCATGGCCACGTCCATGGCCCGCACGGACACCATCACCACCACTAAACACGGGCAGCGCAAGCTGCCTTTTTCAA
>CAURAS010000131.1:0-5152 GCA_963522865.1 uncultured Cardiobacterium sp. | reverse complement strand
CCATGACCCCCGAAACCCGCAAAACCCTCGCCAACGGCCTCTGGCACAACAACCCCGCCCTGGTACAAATCCTCGGCCTTTGCCCGCTGCTCGCCACCTCGACCGACACCATCAACGCCCTCGGCCTCGGCATGGCGACCATCTTCGTCCTGACGCTCTCCAACACCCTCGTCGCCGCCACCCGCCGCTGGCTGCGTCCGGAAATCCGCATCCCAGTGTTCGTCCTGCTCATCGCGGGCGCGGTTACCGTCGTCGAAATCCTCATCCAGGCGCTCGCCTACCCGCTCTACCAGTCGCTCGGCATCTACCTCGCGCTGATTGTTACCAACTGCGTCATCATCGCCCGCGCCGAAGCCTACGCCGCGAAAAACGCGGTGCTGCCTGCCGCCATTGACGGCGCGGCGATGGGGGCGGGCTTTGCGCTTGTCCTCATCGCCCTCGGCGCGATGCGGGAAATACTCGCCAACGGCACCCTGCTTGCAGGTGCCGACCGCATCTTCGGCCACGGCACCGACTGGACCATCCACCTCTACCACAGCGACAACCACATCATCCTCGCCGCCCTGCCGCCCGGCGCGTTCCTCTGCTATGGCCTGCTGATTGCCGCAAAGAATCTGGTCAATATGCGGCTGAAAAAGCGGCAGACCGCGCCAGTTATCGCCAAAGAAACCCCCTCGACCTGAGGGGCGAAGGGGCGCAGGGCAGAATGTCCTGCCTTGCGATTCCTCACATCCAAAACGCGCGAGCAGCTAACACCAGGAATTTACGGCTGCAAGAACGTCTTTCCAGCGCGTAATGGCACCTGTAAACGCGCTGCCTCTGCGGGCGCAAAACCCAAATCGAGAAAAATATTCCCGCCGGCAGGCGTGCCATGGCGGATACGCCCGGATTTCATGACGAATCTCCTTATCCAGAACCCGGACGACACGCCAAAGCCCAGCCAGCCTCCGCTTTTCCTTTCCCAACACTGCCATGCCAACCCCCGACCTCTTCCCGACGACGCCTGACCCTGCCGCCAATCTGCTGCCGCATGATGGCGCGCTGCACGATTACGGCCGCATTTTGACGGCGCACGCGGCAGACCGTTATTTGCAGCATCTGCTCACGCACATTCCCTGGCAGCACGACCGCCTCGTGATTTTTGGCAAGGCCGTTACTACCGCGCGCGAAATCGCCTGGTATGGCGACCGCCCCTTCAATTACCGCTATTCCGGCAGCGACCACCACGCCCGACCTTGGGACGACACCCTGCGCGCGCTGAAAACCGCCGTCGAGCGTGCCTGCGGCGGCCGTTACAACGCCTGCCTGCTCAATCTCTACCACGACGGCAGTGAAGGCATGGGGTGGCACAGCGATGATGAAGCGGTACTGGGCGACGCGCCCGACATCGCCTCGCTCAGCCTTGGCGCAACGCGCAAATTCGCCTTCCGCCACAAGGCCAGTGGCGAAAAAATCGAACTGTTTTTGCAACACGGGCAACTGATTGTGATGCGTGGCGCCACGCAGACGCATTGGCAACACGCGCTGTTGAAAAGCAAAAAGGTACACACGCCGCGCGTCAATCTGACCTTCCGCCGGATAGAAGAAACCTAAACGGTGCTTTGCTGCCCAGTCATTTATACATACACCTGAGCGCTCGTAGTGTATGTAAATGGAAAGTGGTGGTTGGATTTAGCGGATGCCGCCACTGCGGCGGGAGCTTGCGCCGGTCGCGCGGCTTCGCATTTGACCTTCCGCAGACCGGGAAAACCTAAACGGCGCTTTGTCGCCCAGTCATTTATACATACACCTGAGCGCTCGTAGTGTATGTAAATCACCCCAGCGGCACGTATCCCAAGGCGAGGCGTTCGATGGTGATGTCGCTTGCCTTGACGTCAATGTGTTTTTCTTCGAGCGGCAGGGTCGCGGGGTCGTATTGGTCGCGCAGGGTTTGTAGTTCTTGCGCGAGCGCGGCTTCCATTTGTGCGATTTGTTCGGCTATCAGCGCTTCGCGCGCGTTGGCGGCGGCGATGTCCTGCCGTTCTTTCTGGATTTTGCCCGCGCTTTTGATGGCGGTCTGGGTTTTGGCGATGGTCGTCGCGCTGAGGGCTTTGCGTCCGGTGAAGGCGGAGAGCAGTGCGCCGCTGATGGCCAGGCCGGTTTGCAGCAGGCTTTGGTTGCTTTGGCTTTTTTCGCGCTCTACCGCCGCTTGCGCGGTTTGTTGTTGTTTGGCGAGCGCGGTGTGTTGTTTGGCGTATTTCATGCGCAGCGCGGTGATGGCGGCGTCGCGTTTTTCGTGGGCGACGGTGGCGAGGCGGTTGCGGAAGCTGGTTTCGTCTTCGCCGGGGTTGCTGTAGGCGTCCAGGGTTTTGGCGTGGTAGAGGACGACGCTTTGGTGTTGGCGCAGGTGGGTGGCGAGGGCTTTTTCCCAGTTTTTCCACGCGGCGGGGTCAAGTGCGGCGGCAGGCACGGGGTGATGCTGGCAGGGTTGGTGCGGCGCGCTTTGTAGTTGTTCGGTGCTGACCGGCGCGGGCTGGTTTTGCGCCCAGTCGGGGGCGCTGTCGCCAAAGGGCGCTTGCAGGAGCAGGGTTTGTTCGTGGCGGGTGTTGCTTTTGGTGTCGCGGTAGTAGAGGCGGACGCTGGCGAGTGCGATGGGGTAGTAGTGGGTCATGCCGCCGCTGTTTTCGTTTGGCAGGTAGTAGCGGTTGATGCCGGCGGGCAAGGCGGGCGGCGGGCTGTCGTGGCCGCTATTTTCGGCGGCAACGCTCGCCGTTGCGCGGCGCGGGTCGTTCGCGGTGATGGCGCGGATGTGTTCGCGCGAGAGAGGGCCTGCGAGGTAGCTCATCGCGTGGCGGCTTTGCAGGATGCAGGGCTGGGCTTCGTGGATGTTGTGCAGGAGGAAGCGGCGTTTGTCGATGTGGTCGAACCAGGTTTCGAGGGTGGCGCGGTCGAGGCCTTGTGCGCTGGCGCTGGTGAGGCCGTCGGCGACGCGGGCGCGGTCTTGTGCGGTTTGCATGCGGCCGATGAGCCAGGTGCCGGCATTGGCGAGCGCCTTGTAGTCGAGATCGACCGGGTTTTGGGTGGAGAGGACGAGGCCGAGGCCGTAGGCACGCGCTTGTTTGAGGAGGGTAAGCAGCGGTTTTTTGCTCGGCGGGTTGGCCGAGGGCGGCAGGTAGCCGTAGAGTTCGTCCATGTAGAGGATGGCGCGCAGGGTGCTGCTGCCGCTTTGCCGGCGCATCCAGGCGATGAGGTTGCCGAGCAGCAGGGTAACGAGGGTCATGCGTTCGGCGTCGCTCAGGTGGGCGATGTTGATGATGCTGGTTTGGGCGCGGTTTTGTGCGTCGTAGAGGAGTTGTTGGCTGTCCAGCGGCGCGCCTTGCAGCCAGGCGCTGAAGCCGGGCGCGGCGAGCAGGCTGTTGAAGGCGAGCGCCAGTTTGTCGCGCGCTTTGGCGGGATAGACTTGGGCGACGGGCAGGACGCCGATTTGTGCCATCGGCGGGTTCTGGATTTCGCTGATGAGTTGGGCGAGGTCGAGGTCGCGACCTTCGTCCCAATGGTGTTTCAGGATGTGGGCGAGGTAGAGTTGCGCCGGGCTGGTGCTGTCGCCCGCTTCTTTGACGAGGGCGAGCAGCGCGGCGGCGGTGCTGTCGAGGGTGTCGGCGTAGGCTTCGCGGTCGTCTTTGATGGCGGGGTCGGGTGCGCCGAGGTGGGCAAGGAGCGAGAGCGGCAGGCCGTGTTCGCCGCCGGGGGTGTAGATGTGGACGGGGTTGGCGGCGGCGAGCGCTTCTTGGCGGGCGGCGCTTTGGTGGCTGGCGTCGATGCCTTCGCCCCATTTTTGCGCGGTGGCGGCGGCCCAGGCGTCGGCGGTTTGCCCGCTTTGGGCGAGGCTCGCGGCGTCGGCGTAGGGGGCGAAGTCGGCGGCGCGGCGCGCGGGGAAGTTGAGGGCGAGGTTGCCGAGGTCGCCTTTGGGGTCGATGGCAATGACCGGGATGCCGTCCAGCGCGGCCTCTTCGAGGAGGGTGATGCCGAGGCCGGTTTTGCCGGAACCGGTCATGCCGATGATGACGGCGTGGGTGGTGAGGTCGGCGGCGTCGTAGAGGACGGGCGTGCCGGCGTCGGGCAGGGTTTCGGTGCCGAGGTAGAACTGGCCGATGTTTTCGGGGATGGCGGTCATGGGGTCTCCGGGGTGAGCAGGGGCAGGAGGTCGCGCAGGTCGGCGGCGGTGCTGTAGTGGTCGGCTGCCTGGCGCACGGCTTCGCGCGCGACCACACCGCCGTAGCCGATGATGCTGTCTGCCGCACCGGGCGCACGCGCGGCGACGTCGCTCATGCCGTCGCCCACCATGGCGACGCACTGCAAGTGGTTCGCGCGCTTCCAGGCGGCGACGATGGCAGCTTTGCCGGCGGCGGTGGTGAGCGGGCTCGCGTCAAAGCCGCGGTAATCGCCGTTGGGGTCGAACTGGAGGCGGACGGCGAAGGTGTCGGCGGGGACGATGCCGAGCGCGGCGGCGAGCGGCAGGATGGCGTCCAGGATGCCGCCGCTGACGATGGCGACTTTCACCCCGCGCGCGTGCAGGGCGGCGATGGTTTCGCGCGCGCCGGGGACGGTGCAGTCGAGGTATTGTTGGGCGATGCTGGCGAGGTCGCGCTGGCGCGGGCGGATGAGGGCGAGGCGTTCGCCATAGACGGCTTCGAGCGGTACTTCGCCGTTCATCGCGCGGTGGGTAAGCGCGCTGACGGCGTCGGCAACGCCGGCAAGTGCGGCCAGTTGGTCGATGCCTTCGAGGGCGGAGAGGGTGGCATCGCAGTCAAAGACGACGCCGTCGTAGAAGTTGGGCATGGGCGGTTCCTCTGGTTTTTTGGGGAGTGGGTTATACATACACCTGAGCACTCATGGTGTATGTATATGGTGAAGGGTCATTCTTGTTGTTGTTGCGCGAGGATGCGCAGGATTTGTTTGTTGCCCGCCTGCACGGCGCTGGCGAATTTTTGGATGTCGCGGGTGCGCACGCGCGGGTGGGTGAGGACGAGGTTGATGTTGTTGCGGTTAAACGCGTAGTTCACCGCGAGGTTGTCCGCGCTGCCCGCGGTGAAGGCGATGTAGCTCAGGATGCCGTGCTGGCCAAGGGTGATGGCGGAGATGTGGTTGTCGGTGAGGATGAGGTAGCCGGGGT
>CAURAS010000130.1:0-5167 GCA_963522865.1 uncultured Cardiobacterium sp. | reverse complement strand
GAATATGGCGCGAAAGTCGCCGTCATCGAAAGCGGCCGCCTCGGCGGGACGTGTGAACGTCGGCTGCGTGCCGAAAAAACTGTTCTGGTACGCGGCGCACACCGCCGAAGCTCTTCGTGATGCGCCGCGCTTCTTCGCAGACGTGCCGGAAAAAATGCCCTTCCGCTGGGACGCCTTCAAGGAAGCGCGCGACGCCTACATCGCCCGCTTGAACGGCATCTACGAAACCAACCTCAGCAAAAGCGGGGTCACGCTCATCCGTGGCTTCGCCCGTTTTGAGCGGGCCGATACCGTGCGCGTTGGCGACGACTTATACCGCGCGCCGCATATCGTCATTGCCACCGGCGGCCAGCCCGTCATACCCGCGTCCATCGAAGGCGCGGCGCTCGGCAAAACCTCGGACGACTTCTTCGCCCTCGAACGCCAACCCGCGCGCGCGGTCATCGTTGGCGGCGGTTACATCGCCTGCGAAATCGCCGGCGTCCTGCAAGCGCTCGGCACACAAACCGACATCGTCATCCGCGGTGAACGCCTCCTGCGCGCACACGATGCCGATATCGCCGAAACCCTAGCCGACGCCATGCGCGCGCAAGGCATCCGCATCCATCGCGGCGCGCAAGTCGCGCACGTTGCCGCGAACGGCGCGCACCGCATCATCACGCTCGATAACGGCGAAACACTCACCGCCGACCTCCTCCTCTGGGCGTTGGGACGGCGCGCCAACACCGCCAACCTCAACCTCGCCGCCGCAGGCGTTGCCACCCGCGACAACGGCGAAATCCCGGTCGATGCCTGGCAAAACACCAATGTTCCCGGCATTTACGCCATCGGCGACATCACCGGCGCGGCAGAATTAACCCCGGTCGCCATTGCCGCCGGTCGCCGCCTCGCCGCGCGCCTCTTTAACCACCAGCCGGACGCGCATCTTGACTACGAAAACATCCCGACCGTGATGTTCACCCACCCGCCGATTGGCGTCGTCGGCCTCGACGAAGCCGCCGCGCGCAAACAATACGGCGCGGAAAACGTCAAAACCTACCGCGCCGGCTTCTCGCCAATGGCGCGCGCCTTCGCCGCCCACCCGGCCAAAACCCTGATGAAACTGGTCTGCGCCGGGGCAGACGAAAAAATCGTCGGCATCCAGATGATTGGCGATGGCGTCGATGAAATGCTGCAAGGCTTCGCCGTCGCCGTCAAAATGGGCGCGCGCAAGGCGGATTTCGACAACACCGTCGCCATCCACCCGACCAGCAGCGAAGAGCTGGTCACGCTGCGATGAAAACGTCCTGCATCATTTACATACAGATCGAGCGCTCAAGTGTATGTATATTTTCATTTACATACATCATGAGCGCTCGAGGTGTATGTAATGGGGAGACGGAGGCTGGCAGATGCCGTTGGCGGGTCGCGAATTTACAATGCACGTGCAAGATGCGCAAAAAGCGCTCATAAGCGATACTGCAAAAAACTTCAAAACCTTGCAGGAGACCACAAATGAGCGCCTACACCCACTTTACCCTCATTGAGCGAGGTCACACAGGCCCAGAGCTCAACGCGCGGGTCAAACGCCTGTTCTTGCGGTACTGTTGGTCGCCGGAGCAGATTCAGTACCGCCTGCGCCACGAGGGCAGCCCGCAGTCATCAGTCACACGACCATCTACCGCGCCATTCACGCGGGCCGTTTCAGTGACCCCGACTGGGTGAAAAGCGGCAAGCAAAGACTACGCCACCGTGGCAAGACGCGCCGGCGCAAGGACGAACGAGAACACTAACGGCTTGTTACGGGAGTTTTTTTGCGGGACAGCAGAGCATTGCGCAATTTTCTGATAAATACATGGAGAAAGTCGTAAGTAAATTGAACAACCGCCCGCGCAAGTATTTGCAGTGGAGAGCGCCTTAATGAAGTGTATTTTGGACAAACCTTGCACTTGGTTTGACCATTCGCGGTAAACAACATAGAAGCCAATATGAATCCTTCCGAACTGAAAGCCTTGCGCCGCGACATCCGCGCCACCCGTCGCGCCGTGCTGCCTGCCGAACGCCAGCACATCAGCGAAGTAACCGCCGCAACCGTTCTCGCCTGGCTATGCGCGCATGACGACATCCGGCGCGTCGCTACCTTCCTCTCCATGCCCGAAGAAATTGACACCGCCCCGCTCAACCGCGCGCTGTGGCAGGCGGGTTATACACTCTATCTGCCTTATGTGCGTGGCATGGACGAGGCGCTCGCCTGGTTGCCCTATGCAGAAGACAGCGTCCTCGCGCCCGACGCCGTCGGCATCCCCGCACCGCCGCTGCAAGCGCCGCTGGACGCACTCGCGCTCGATGCCGTCATCACCCCGCTCGTCGCCTGGGACGCCCACGGCACTCGCCTCGGCATGGGAGGCGGGTTTTATGACCGCACGTTTGCGCGTAAAATACCGCGCGCCAAGCCGTGGTTACTCGGAATCGCTTACCCTTGTCAAGCCGTTGCGACCCTGCCGCGCCAACCCTGGGACGTGCCGCTTGACGCCGTCGCCAGCCGTGAAACCCTTTACACCTACCCACAGGAGCAGCCATGAGCAAAGAACACCGCGACCTCACGCGCATCAGCCACCACACCAAAATCGTCGCCACCATTGGCCCGGCCAGCAGCGACGAAGAAACCCTCGAACACATGATTCGCGTCGGCCTGAACGTCGTGCGCTTCAACTTCAGCCACGGCGACGCCGCCTTCCACGGCGAAAACGCGCGCAAAGTACGCGAGGCTTCGCGCCGCGTCGGCCGCGAAGTCGCTATCGTCGCCGACCTGCAAGGCCCGAAAATCCGCGTCGGCGTCATCGAAGGCGGCAAAATGGAACTTGCCCGCGGCGACAAACTCATCCTTGACGCCGCCTACCAAGGCGAAGGCAAAAATCTGCGCGTCGGCCTCGACTACCGCGACCTGCCGAAAGACGTCAAAGCCGGCGACATCCTGCTGCTTGACGACGGCCTGCTCACCCTCAAAGTCGATCAAGTCATCGGCGAAGAAGTCCACACCACTGTGCAGAACCCCGCCGTCCTCAAATCCAAAAAAGGCATCAACAAACAAGGCGGCGGCCTCACCGCCCCGGCGCTCACCGAAAAAGACTATCAGGATCTGAAAACCGCCGTCGCCATCGGCGCGGACTACATCGCGGTCAGCTTCGTCAAATCCGCCGCCGACATGGAACTCGCGCGCCAGCTCGTCAGCCAGGCCGAAGACCGTGGCGAAATCCTGCCTGGCCTCATTGCCAAAATCGAGCGCGTCGAAGCCATTGAAAACCTCGAAGAAATCATCCTCGCCAGCGACGGCGTCATGGTCGCGCGCGGCGACCTCGCGGTCGAAGTCGGCAACCCCGCCGTGCCCGCCCTGCAAAAACGCATCATCCGCACCGCACGCCAGCTGCGCCGCTTCTCCATCACCGCCACGCAAATGATGGAAAGCATGATCACCAACCCGGTGCCGACCCGCGCCGAAGTCTCCGACGTCGCCAACGCCGTGCTGGACGGCACCGACGCCGTCATGCTCAGCGCCGAATCCGCCGCCGGTGCCTACCCGTTTGAAACCGTGCGCACCATGGCGCAAATCTGCGCCGCCGCCGAACAGGCACAAGAAGACCTGCCGTTTGAGCATACCTTCGACGAAATCCCGGTTGAGCGCATCGACCAGGGCATCGCCAACAGCGCCGTCTTCACCGCGCTCCTGTTGCACGCCAAAGCCATCGTCGCCCTCACCGAAAGCGGCACCACCGCCTTCCAAATCAGCCGATTCGGCATCAACCTGCCGATACACGCGCTGACGCCGAGCCTCGCCGTCCAACGCAAAATGGCGATCTACCGCAGCGTCCGCCCGGCGCGCCTGGATACCAGCAAAGAGCATGACGAAGCCATCCGCGAAGCCGAAGAATACCTCATACAGCGCCGCCACCTGAAAAGCGGCGACCTCTACGTCATCACCAGCGGATCCATGCGCAGCAGCGGCGGCACCGACGAACTGCAAGTACGCCGCACGCGGTAACAAGCCACCAAACGACGCCCTCCCCTGTGAGAGAGGATTGGATTCCCCCCTCCCCCTGTGGGGGAGGGGACGGGGGTGGGGTTAGCTGGCATACCTCGCTATCCAAACGTCAACACCACGGGGGTGAAGGCCAAAAACCTTCACCCCGTTTTCATCACTGACCATCACCCGGACAAACCATGAACTTTCACAAAACCCTGCCCCTCATCGCCGCCTTCTGTGCCGCAACCACCTTCGCCGCCGAACAGACGCCCGCAGAACCCGCCAAACCCGCCGCAAAAGCCACGCCCGTTGCCCTCGAAGGCGTGCAATACAGCGACGAAAAAGAATGCCACATCAAAATCGAAGGCCAGGACAAAACCCTGCCCGTCATCCACGCGCTCATCGCCTCGCGCGGCCTGCCCGGCAGCAACGCGGCAGAATTGCGCATTGCCATCGGCACCGCGATCGCCAATGGCTGCGACCTGAACGAACCGGACATCGCCGGCCTGCAACCGCTCAACGCCGCCATTCTCTTTAACGACGCCGAAATCGTCGCCCTGCTATTAGAAAAAGGCGCCGACCCTTACCAGCCCATTCACAAACCCGGCAGCCAAATTGACGGCGTGAACAGCTTCGACTTCCTCAAAAAAATCGAGGAAAAAGAACAAGCGCGTAAGGGCGACAAACCCGACCGCTCGGCAGTCGCAACCGCGCTGCAAAAATACCGCTGAAGCCAGCGCCTAAAAAGAAACCGCCCCATGCAAAAGGGCGGTTTTTCATATGCCGGATATTTATGGCGATACTCATAAAGTCTCATACCCGGCGAGGCCGCGCAACGCCGTATGAGGCTTGAGGCGGATTGCTATATACGGCGAATTGTCAAACCAAGTGCAACGCCTGTTCAAAATACACTTCATAAGGTGTTCTCCACTGCAAACATTTGCGCGGGCGGTTGTTCAATGCCCACACCGCTTTCTCAATATATTCATCAGAATACTGCGCAATGTCCTGATGTTTCGGGCAATATTCCCGTAGCAGGCCATTGGTGTTCTCGTTCGTCCCGCGTTGCCACGGCTGATACGGCGGCGGGAAGTATATTTTTACCCCCAGCGCCTCCGCCACCATCGCGTGCCGCGCGAACTCTTTGCCCCGGTCTGGCGTGATGCT
>CAURAS010000129.1:0-5171 GCA_963522865.1 uncultured Cardiobacterium sp. | reverse complement strand
ATTGCCCCCGCCGCGCGCGCCGCCATCCTGCGCCGCATCGCCGACCTCTTTGAAGCGCACACTGCCGAACTGATGAGCCTCGCCGTGCGCGAAGCAGGCAAAACCCTCACCAACGCCATCGCCGAAGTGCGCGAAGCCGTGGATTTCTGCCGCTACTACGCGAATGAAGCCGAAACCACCTGCGCCGCCCGCAAACCGGTCGGCACCATCGTCGCCATCAGCCCCTGGAACTTCCCGCTCGCCATCTTCACCGGCGAAGTCGTCGCCGCCCTCGCCGTCGGCAACACCGTCATCGCCAAACCGGCCGAACAAACCAGCCTCATCGCCTACCGCGCAGTACAACTCATGCACCAGGCGGGCGTACCGCGCGACGTGCTGCAACTCGTCCTCGGCGCGGGCGACGCGGGCGCCGCACTCACCCAAGACCCACGCATCAACGGCGTCGTCTTCACTGGCTCGACCGAAGTCGCACAACGCATCAACCGCACCCTCGCCGCCCGCGACGACAACCCGGTACTCATCGCCGAAACCGGCGGACAGAACGCGATGATCGTCGATAGCACCGCGCTTGCCGAACAAGTCTGCCTGGACGTCATCAACAGCGCCTACGACAGCGCCGGCCAACGCTGCTCCGCGCTGCGCATCCTCTGCCTGCAAGAAGACATCGCTGACCGCACGCTGGCCATGATCAAAGGCGCGATGAACGAACTGCGCATCGCCAACCCGAGCGCCATGACCACCGACATCGGCCCGGTCATTGACGCCGAGGCCCAACAAAACCTGCGCGCCCACATCGACAAAATGAAAACCGTCGCCCGCGCGCACCACGAAACCGCGGTCGCAGACAACATCGACCCGGCGGACTCCACCTACATCGCGCCCATCCTCTTCGAACTCAACAACCTCGACGAACTCCAGCGCGAAGTCTTCGGCCCGGTGCTGCACGTCCTGCGCTACCGCGCGGGCGAACTCGACAGCCTGCTCAAACAAATCAACCAAAAAGGCTACGCGCTGACCCACGGCATCCACAGCCGCATCGACAGCACCATCGCGCGCATCACCAGCCAGATAGAAGCGGGCAACATCTACGTGAACCGCAACATCGTCGGCGCCGTCGTCGGCGTGCAGCCCTTCGGCGGGCACGGCCTCTCCGGCACCGGTCCGAAAGCAGGCGGCAGCTTCTACCTGCAAAAACTCAGCCAGGGCGGCGCCTGGCAAGCGCCGACGCTTGACCGCGCGGGCGCGCCCGATACAACGGCGCTGCCGAAACTACAGGCACTCATCGCGCAAAGCGGACTGGACGGCGACGCACAAAACCGCCTCAAAGCGGCCGTTGAGAGCGCACAAAAAACCACCCTGCGCCACGCCGTCCAAACCCTCGGCGGGCCGACTGGCGAAAGCAACCAAATCAGCTGGCACCTGCCGCCGCACATCGCCCTCTACGGCGGCGACCTCGAACGCAGCCTGACGGCGCTGATACCCATCGCGGTTGCCGGTGGCCACGTGCACGTCGGCAAAGACCACCCGCTGGCGCTGCTCGAAAAAAACGCCGAAGGCCTCATCCGCGTCAGCGCCGAGCCCGTCTCCGACCACGCCCGCCACGTACTGGCGCTCGAACCGCTGCCCGCCGCGCTCAAAACCGCGCTGGCCGCGCGCGACGGCGCACTCGTCAAAATCGTGGACGCAAGCGGCGAAGTGGACATCCTGCCGCTCTACGAAGAAACCAGTTGCAGCACCAACACCACCGCCGCCGGTGGCAACGCCAGCCTGATGGCAATGGCGGAAGTATAAAAAACATGGCGTGCGCCTTGGCGCACCGCATGAACCCACCCAAAGCCCGCCCCGTGCGGGCTTTCTTCATATGCTATGAATATACATACACATCGAGCGCTCAGGTGTATGTATATTCGGTCTTGCCGTTGCCGCAAGGGAAGACAAAGCGGATCGCTATAAACGGCAATCCACAATCCAGCATTTTGCCAATATTCAAGATTGAAGAATCTGCGCGCCTTGGGCTGCTAGACTATTGCGGATTTCGGCGCTTGCCGCGTTATCCTTTTATGCGGTATTCATCGGAAATTACTTTTTTGCTGCGGCAGTAAAAATTTTTAATAGCAATGGGATAGATATAAATACCCACCATAAACGTAAGCACTTTTATGGAATGTAAACCGGAGAGCCATTTATTCGCGAAAGAATAAAGCGGGAATAATCCGATTTATGGCGCTATTCATAAAACCTTGCCGCCATTACCCCAACCCCTAATTCAGGAAAAACTCATGTCCCTCGACCAAGCCATGCTGGACGCCGTCCGCCAATACTTCGCCGCCCTCAGCCGCGACATCACCCTCGTCCTCGCCGCAGGCAGCCACGCCAAGCGTGACGAACTCAAAACCTTCCTCGCGCAAATCGTCGCCACCTCGCCGCGCCTTTCCCTGCAAGAAGCCGCAGACCCGGCGCTCACCTCGCCCATCAGCTTCAAAATCCTCGCCGATGGCGCAGACACCGGCATCATCTTCAGCGGCATCCCCGGCGGCCACGAATTCAGCTCGCTCATTCTCGCCATCCTGCAAGCGGGCGGCAGCGCGCTCAAGCTCGACGACAGCATCCAGACCCTCATCCGTGCCGTACGCCAGCCGCTCGCCTTCACCACCTACGTCTCGCTCTCCTGCCACAACTGCCCGGACGTGGTGCAAACGCTCAATCAGTTCGCGCTGCTCAACCCTGCCATCCGCAGCGAAATGATTGACGGCGGCCTCTTTCAGGAAGACATCGCCGCGAAAAACATCCAGGGCGTACCCGCCGTCTATCTCAACGGTGAACCCTTCGCCAACGGCAAAATCGACACCGCCCGCCTCGTCTCCAAACTGCTGGAGCGCTACCCCGACCTTGCCCGCGCCGCCGCGCCTGCCGAAGCGTTGCCGCTACAAGACGTCGTCGTCATCGGTGGCGGCCCTGCCGGTTCCGCGGCTGCCATCTACGCGGCACGCAAAGGGCTGAAAGTCACCGTCGTCGCCGACCGCATCGGCGGCCAAGTAAACGACACGATGGACATCGAAAACCTCATCTCCGTGCCGCAAACCACTGGGCCAGCACTCGCCGGCAACCTGCGCGCCCACCTCGCCGCCTGGCCCGTCACCCTGCGCGAAAACCTGAGCGTGCAGACCGTGGAAAAAGGCGGGGCGACGCACAAAGTCGTGCTAAATACGGGGGAGGTCATCGAAACGCGCACCCTCATCGTCGCCAGCGGCGCCAAATGGCGCGAACTCGGCATCCCCGGCGAAAAAGAAAACATCGGCAACGGCGTCGCCTTCTGCCCGCACTGCGACGGCCCGTTCTTCAAAGACAAAGACATCGCGGTCATCGGTGGCGGCAACAGCGGCGTCGAAGCGGCACTCGATCTCGCGGGTATCGTCAAAAGCGTGACCGTCCTGGAATTCATGCCGGCGCTGAAAGCTGACCAGGTGCTGGTCGAACAGCTCGGCAAACGCGACAACATCCGCGTCATCACCAACGCCGCCGCGCAGGCGATTGACAGCGAAGGCGGCAAAGTCAGCCGCCTGCGCTACACCAACCGCGCGACCGACACCGCGCAAGAACTGCCGCTGCAAGGCATCTTCGTGCAAATCGGCCTCGCACCGAACAGCGATTTCCTCGGCGACGCGGTGGAGCGTACCCGCTTTGGCGAAATCGTCATCAACGCCAAAGGCGAGACCAGCACGCCGGGCATCTTCGCCGCCGGCGACGTGACGACCGTACCCTACAAACAAATCATCGTGGCGATGGGCGAGGGAGCCAAAGCAGCGCTCTCTGCCTTTGACTATTTGCTTCGCCAGAAATAAGCGCATGAAAAAGCCGGAGCAATCCGGCTTTTTCATGCCCGCCTGGAATATACATACACCTGAGCGCTCGATGTGTATGTAAATAGTCGTCAATAAATCGTACGGCATTGCCTGTTTGTAAAGAAGTTTATTCAATTATCACGGAAAAATCGCCTAAACTGCCCCCGTCGTCACACAAGGCGGCACCCGCTTAAATAAACCGAAAGAGGCACACGCATGAAGCACCACATCCTGACCACCATCGCCACCCTGACCCTGCTCACCGCCTGCGGTGGCGGTGGCGGCGACGACAACGCCCCGGCAGACAAACCGCAAAGCGATAACGGCAAAGTGCCGACGGGGAAATACTTTTTACCGGAGACGGACTGGGATAAAGGTTATGAAGCCTTCCGCGAATTTAGCTGGCAACGCAACGGACAAACGTTTGCCACTTCTGAAGTCAATAAAGGACATACCGTAGATTCTGCAAAACTTCCGGCAGGATTTTCCGAATTCCCGGCGCAACTCACGATTACCCGCAGCAACGGCCAGCAAGTGGCGGAAAATGTTACGGTGCGTTCCTATAACGGCTTCCATGCCGGCGTATTCACCACTTCAGGAATCCGCACACAACTGCCAAACGACGACAACAACGAGTTCAATCAGGTTTTCCTGAACCCCACGACGCAATTACCCAGCGCAGGCAAGGCAACTTATGCCGGCCGGGCGTTTGACCAGAATCCGGTCAACGATGCGAGCTTTACATACACCATCAACTTTGGCACACGCCGCGGTTCCGGCGAAGTCGCCGCCTCTCAAGGCGTAGGAAAAATCATCCTTAAGGAAGCAGAAATCAAACGCGAGACGGGTGATGGATTAACAGTATATGCCTTGGATGGCGATGCCCATATTGAAGGCGATCGTTTACCCGGCGGCGACCATGAATACACTTTCACCCTCGCTGGGCCCAACGCGGAAGAAATTATCGGCAACGTTGAATATACGGACAGAAAAAACCAAGGCGGATTGCTCCTCATGCACGGCACCCGTGGCGAAATCAGTCAATAAATATATGCAGCCCTACAGGACTGCTTTTCTTTAACCCAAACCGAGAGGTAAACATGAAAACGCAACTTCTGGCGACACTCGCCACGCTTTCACTTCTTACTGCCTGCGGCGGCGGTGGCGGCGACAACAGCCCGCAAACCGACAAACCACAGGTACCCGGCGGAACCGCCTCCGGCAAAACCTATTTCACGCCGGACACTGCAACCGAACCCGATAACGACGACGCATGGAGCGATTTCAGCGGCTACACCCTGACACGTAACGGCAACACCTTCGTCAACA
>CAURAS010000128.1:0-5190 GCA_963522865.1 uncultured Cardiobacterium sp. | reverse complement strand
GGCTACATGTACATGCTCAAGCTGAACCACCTGGTCGATGACAAAATGCACGCGCGCTCCACCGGGCCGTATTCGCTCGTCACCCAGCAACCGCTCGGCGGCCGTGCCCAGTTCGGCGGCCAGCGTTTCGGGGAGATGGAAGTGTGGGCGCTGGAAGCTTATGGCGCCGCTTACACCCTGCAGGAAATGCTGACGGTGAAATCGGACGACGTCGAAGGGCGCACCAAAATGTACAAAAACATCGTTGATGGCAACTTGCAGATCGACCCCGGCATGCCGGAGTCGTTCAACGTACTCACCAAGGAAATCAAGGCGCTCGCCATCAACATCGATCTGGAACAGGAATAATCAACGCAGGCAGGTTTTCACATGAAAGAACTCATCAATATGTTCAAACCGCAGGACGGCGTGGATGACTTTGATCGCATCCGCATCGGCCTCGCTTCCCCCGACATGATCCGCTCCTGGTCATTCGGCGAAGTCAAAAAACCTGAAACGATCAACTACCGCACCTTCAAGCCGGAACGCGACGGTCTGTTCTGCGCCAAAATCTTCGGGCCGATCAAGGACTACGAATGCCTCTGCGGCAAGTACAAGCGCCTCAAGCACCGCGGTGTCGTCTGCGAAAAATGCGGCGTGGAAGTCACCAAATCCAGCGTGCGTCGTGAGCGTATGGGTCATATCGAATTGGCCACCCCGGTCGCCCATATCTGGTTTTTGAAATCACTGCCGTCGCGCATCGGTTTGCTGCTTGACCTTACCCTGCGCGAAATTGAGCGGGTGCTGTATTTTGAATCCTTCATCGTTCTTGATCCGGGCATGACGCCGCTGGAAAAGAACCAGCTGCTCAATGAAGAAGCCTATTTGCAAGCGGTGGAAGAATACGGCCACGAATTCAAGGCGATGATGGGCGCGGAAGCCATTCAGGAAATCCTGCGCACCACCGACTGGCGCGATGTTCTGCAAACGCTGAAAGAAGAGCTGGAGCAGACCTCCTCCGAGACCAAGAAAAAACGTCTGGTGAAGCGCATCAACCTGATTGACGCCTTTGTCCCTGATCCGGACGACCCGAAAAAAGTCGTCGGCAAACCGGAATGGCTGATTCTGAACGTGCTGCCGGTATTGCCGCCAGACCTGCGACCGCTGGTACCGCTCGATTCCGGCCGTTTTGCCACTTCCGATTTGAACGATCTCTACCGCCGCGTCATTAACCGCAATAACCGCCTGAAGCGCCTGCTTGAACTGTTCGCGCCGGATATCATCGTCCGCAACGAGAAGCGAATGCTGCAAGAAGCGGTTGATTCGCTGCTCGATAACGGCCGCCGCGGTCGCACCGTCACCGGTTCCAACAAGCGCCCGCTGAAGTCGCTCGCCGACATGATCAAGGGCAAACAGGGGCGTTTCCGCCAAAACCTGCTGGGCAAACGTGTCGATTACTCCGGCCGTTCCGTTATCGTGGTCGGCCCGACGCTACGCCTGCACCAATGCGGTCTGCCGAAGCGCATGGCGCTGGAGCTGTTCAAGCCGTTTATCTTCCAGCAACTCATTGAAAAAGAACAGGCACCGACCATCAAAGCGGCGAAGCTGATGGTGGAGCGCGACGAGCCGGAAGTCTGGGATGCGCTCGAATACGTCATTCGCGAACACCCGGTGATGCTCAACCGTGCGCCGACCCTGCACCGCCTCGGCATTCAGGCATTTGAACCAATCCTCATTGAAGGCAAGGCGATTCAGCTGCACCCGCTGGTCTGTGCGGCATTCAACGCTGACTTCGACGGTGACCAAATGGCGGTACACGTGCCGCTCTCGCTGGAAGCACAGCTGGAAGCGCGCGCGCTGATGATGAGCTCGAATAACATCCTCTCGCCCTCAAACGGCGAGCCGATTATCGTGCCGTCGCAGGACGTTGTCCTTGGCCTCTATTACATGACACGCGAGCGCGTCAACGCGAAAGGCGAGGGCATGCGCTTTGCGGACATCAAGGAAGTGGAGCGTGCCTATCAGGCAGGCGAAGTACACCTGCAAGCGAAAATTGAAGTGCGTCTGGACCTCTTTGAAGGCGGCAGCAAAAATTTCCGCCGCATTCAGACCACCGTTGGCCGCGCGCTGTTGTCGCAAATCCTGCCGGAAGGCCTGTCGTTTGACCTCATTAACCGTGCGATGAACAAAAAGGCGATTTCTAACCTGATTAACCAGTGCTACCGCCAGATTGGTCAGAAAGAAACCGTCATCCTCGCCGACCAGCTGATGTACACCGGCTATCGCTATGCGACCTACTCCGGCGCCTCCATCGGTATCGTCGATATGGTCGTGCCGGCGGCGAAAGCGGAAATCCTGCAAACCTCTGAAAACGAAGTGAAGGAAATCGAAGACCAGTACGCCAGCGGTCTCCTCACCCAAGGCGAAAAATACAACAAGGTCATCGATATCTGGTCGCGCGCCAACGAAAAACTGGCGAAGGCGATGATGGACAACCTGCGCCAGGAAGACGTGGTCAACCGCGACGGCGAAACCGTCAAGCAGGAATCCTTCAACTCTGTCTACATGATGGCGGATTCCGGCGCGCGGGGTTCTGCGGCACAGATTCGTCAGCTCGCCGGGATGCGTGGCCTGATGGCCAAGCCGGATGGCTCTATCATCGAAACGCCGATTACCGCGAACTTCCGCGAAGGCCTGAACGTCCTGCAATACTTCATCTCCACCCACGGCGCGCGTAAAGGCTTGGCCGATACCGCGCTGAAAACGGCGAACTCCGGTTACCTCACCCGTCGTCTGGTGGACGTCTCGCAAGACGTGGTTGTTAACGAAGAAGACTGCGGCACGACGCGCGGCTTTGAAATTCAGGCGGTGGTTGAAGGCGGCGACGTGGTCGAGCGCTTGAGTGACCGCGTACTCGGTCGTGTGTTGGCCGAACCGGTCGTCAATCAGAACGGTCAAGTTGTATTAGATGCAGGTACCCTGCTCGAAGAAAAAGAAATCGCCGTGCTGGAAAGCGCGGGCGTGGATCGCGTTGTCGTGCGCTCCGTCATCACTTGCGAATCACGCTATGGCGTCTGCGCGCAGTGCTATGGTCGCGATTTGGCGCGTGGGCATCGCGTCAACGTCGGTGAAGCGGTCGGTGTTATCGCCGCGCAATCCATCGGTGAGCCGGGTACCCAGCTGACGATGCGTACCTTCCACATCGGTGGGGCGGCATCAAGTGCGGCTGCGGTTGGCTCCGTTGAAGCAAAGACCAACGGTACCGTGCGCCTGACCAACATCAAAACGGTCACCAACAAAGACGGCAAACTAGTCGCGGTTTCCCGCTCTGGCGAATTGTCGGTCATTGACCAGAACGGCCACGAACGTGAGCGTTACAAAATGCCCTACGGTGCAACGCTTGGCATCGAGCACGGTGACGAAGTCAAACAGGGACAGTTGCTCGCCAGCTGGGATCCGCACACCCACCCGATTATCGCCGAGGTGAGCGGTCGCATCGCCTTCCAGGATTTCGAAGACGGCGTTACCGTCCAGGAATCCTCCGATGCCGACACCGGTTTGACGGTACGCACCATCATGGATAACGCGCTGCGCTCCACTTCTGCCAAGGACAAACGTCCGCTGATTCAACTGCTGGACGACAACGGCCAGCCGGTGAAACAGGCCGGTTCCGATATCCCGGTCAACTATTTCCTGCCGGGCGGTGCGATCGTTCACTTGGACGATGGTGCCAAGGTGGAAGTGGGTGACGTTCTGGCGCGGATGCCACAGGCGTCCGGGAAAACCGCGGACATCACCGGTGGTCTGCCGCGCGTTGCCGACCTCTTTGAAGCGCGCAAACCGAAAGAGCCGGCGATTCTCGCTGAAAAAACCGGTACCGTCTCCTTCGGCAAAGAAACCAAAGGTAAACAACGCCTCATCATCAGCGCAGAGGATAACGAAGTCATCGAAATCCTCATCCCGAAATGGCGCCGTCTCAACGTCTTCGAAGGCGAACAGGTCAAACAGGGCGATGTGCTGGCCGATGGCGAACTGACCCCGCATGACATCCTGCGCCTGCGTGGCGTGGCGGAACTGGCAGCACATATCGTGCGCGAAATCCAGAATGTTTACCGCCTGCAAGGGGTAAAAATCAACGACAAACACATCGAAGTTATCGTGCGCCAGATGCTGCGCAAGGTAATCGTGCTCGATGCCGGCGAATCCCGTCTGATCGTCGGCGAGCAGGTCGATTTGCAGCGCGTTCTCAGCGAGAACGACCGCCTGCAAGCCCAGGGCAAACTGCCGGTGCGTTACGAACCGGTGTTGATGGGTATCACCAAAGCATCCCTGGCAACCGAGTCCTTCGTATCGGCGGCCTCATTCCAGGAAACCACCCGCGTCCTGACCGAGGCCGCGGTGCTGGGCAGTTTCGACGAATTGCGCGGTCTGAAAGAAAACGTTATCGTCGGTCGCCTGATTCCGGCAGGCACAGGTTTGGCCTATCACCAACAGCGTCGCGCCAACCGCGAAGAAGAACAGGCGCTGTTTGAGATGGTCGAAGAAGAACCCGAAGCGGAAACGCCGGCGGAATCCGGAAAAATGGTGATGGCTGAAGCAGAAATGCCAGTCGACGGTGCTGACGACACCGAGTAAGTCATCATGCCAAGTCAAGTCCCGCCGCGGTGCGGGCTTGACAACCCAGAAGCAGGGGCATACTATGCGCCACCTTTGGCGTAGCGCCGCTGATTTTAAATTTATGAAAAGTTTGGAGAACTTTATTCATGGCAACTGTTAACCAGCTCGTGCGCAGCCCGCGTACGCGCCAGAAAGAAAAAAACAACGTCCCTGCGCTGCAGGGCTGTCCGCAAAAACGTGGCGTGTGCACCCGTGTGTACACCACCACGCCGAAAAAACCGAACTCTGCGATGCGCAAGGTTGCACGTACCCGTTTGACCAACAAGTACGAAGTAACCGCCTATATCGGCGGTGAAGGGCACAACCTGCAAGAGCACTCTCTGGTGCTTATCCGCGGCGGACGGGTCAAAGACTTGCCGGGCGTGCGTTATCACATCGTGCGTGGCGCGCTGGATACCGCTGGCGTGAAAGACCGCAAACAAGGTCGTTCCAAGTACGGCGCCAAACGTCCCAAGTCATAATTTAAGGAAACCGTTTTATGTCAAGAAGAGTACGTGCTCCGATCCGTCAGATTCTGCCGGATCCGAAATTTGG
>CAURAS010000127.1:0-5216 GCA_963522865.1 uncultured Cardiobacterium sp. | reverse complement strand
CCGCCTGGCTGTCCGGGAAGAGGATGACCGGCTCACCCTGGTTGGAGGCGGTCAGTACGCTTTCGGATTCAGGGATAACGCCGAGCAGTTTGATGGAGAGAATTTCGATGATGTCTTCCACCGAGAGCATTTCCTGCTGCTGCACGCGTTCGGGGTTGTAGCGGGTAATGACGAGGTGTTCTTTGACCGGGTCTTCGCCCAGTTCGGCACGGCGCGATTTGCTGGCAAGGATGCCGAGGATGCGGTCGGAGTCGCGTACGGAAGAGACTTCAGGGTTGGTGGTAATGATGGCTTCGTCGGCGTAGTAGAGTGCCATCAGCGCGCCTTGCTCAATCCCGGCGGGGCTGTCGCAGATGATGTAGTCAAAATTCATCGCCTTGAGGTCGTCAATGACTTTGCCAACCCCTTCTTTGGTAAGCGCTTCTTTGTCGCGGGTTTGCGAGGCCGGCAGGATGTAGAGGTTTTCGACGCGCTTATCCTTGATGAGCGCCTGGTTGAGGTTGGCTTCTCCATTGATAACATTGACGAAATCGTAAACGACGCGGCGTTCGACACCCATGATGAGGTCAAGGTTGCGCAGGCCGACGTCAAAATCGATGACGCAGGTTTTGAAGCCCTTCAGGGCAAATCCGCAGGCGATGCTGGCGCTGGTCGTGGTTTTCCCTACTCCGCCCTTGCCTGATGTTACTACAATGATTCTACTCATAATTTATGGTCTCTGTGAGGTATTCCGGGCAGGCATTATACCGACACTATTTGCATGCTTTCATCCGGATTGAGGCTAATGAAGACGTTTTTGCGCACCGGGTTAGCGTGCAATTGCTCCATGTCTTGATAGAAACCAGCGATGGAAACAAGCTCAGCATCGAGTTCATGACAATATATATAAGCAGCGGTGTTCTCCTGCCCACCGGCGAAGGCGCGCCCGCGCAGGGCGCCATAGACAGTCACGTTGCCTGCGGCATAGATTTCCGCACCAGGACTGACCGTGCCGATAATAACCAGATCGCCCTCTTTTGCCATCACGCGCTGACCAGAGCGGATATTGCGCCGGATGAGTTGGGTGGTCGCCAGGGGGGGGGTGGGTTGCGGTGGCGTGGAAACGGGCGGGGCAGCAACGGGAGGTGGTTCCTCGCTTTTAGGGGCAGACGGCGCCTTGCTGTTGCGACTCTCGCTGCTGTGGCTGACTTCGGCGAGTCCAGCGGCGGCAAGTGCACTGTGTGCTACCGGCGCGCCGCAAACGCCGACGAGGCCGAGCTTATGCCGCTCAAAAATCCGTTTCAGCGTTTTCAGCCATTTCGCGTCCGGCTTGAAGCCCTCCAACGCGGAAAGGTCGGCAATTAGTGGTTGCGTCGTGAAAAAATCAGGGGGGACTTGCGCGATTTTGGCGCTGAGGCTTTCGTCAATTTGGAAGATGTCGGCATCTTGCAGCAGGACGGCGGTGACGCTAACGCTGCGTCCTTTAAAAGGAAGGGGATCGCTCATGTTTCGCTGACAATTCGTTGAAAAAGCGGCATGATAAGGTTTTCATTCAGGGCGCTCAAGGCGCAGGAGGCAGAGATGACGGAAATCCGCGAGAGCCTGGCGCGGCTGGTAGCGTTTGCCAGCATATCAGGCAGCGATATGGGCGCGATGCTGGACTGGCTGACGGCAGAAGTCGCGCCATACACCAGCCTGTGCCAGCGCCTGCCCGCGACGGATAACTGCGGCGAAGCCTTGCTGCTGCGCATCGGCGAAGGTGAGGGCGGGCTGGTACTCGCCGGCCATCTCGACGTCGTCCCCGTCGCCGGCCAACCGTGGACGGGCGACCCCTTCACCCTGCGCGCAGCGGACGGGCGCTATTACGGCCGCGGTGTCTGCGACATGAAAGGCTTTTTCGCCTGCGCGCTTGCACTGCTGCCAAAACTGCCACCGTTGCGCGCGCCGCTGTGGTTGGCGATTAGCTGCGACGAAGAAATCGGCTGCCTCTCCGCGCCGCGTCTTGCCCACGCCTTACGCGAACACGGCGCGGGCGGCGCTTACGTCTGGGTTGGCGAACCGACGCTGATGCAGCCAGTAGTCGCGCACAAAGGCATCACCAACCTGCGCACCATCGTGCATGGCCGCGCTGCGCACAGCAGCCAGGTCGGCCAGGGCGCGTCTGCCATCCATGCCGCCGCGCGCCTCATCGCCGCCATCGAAGACGTGATGCGCGAGCTGCAAGCCGAAGGCCAGCTCGACCCGCATTTCGACGTGCCGCACGCCTCGCTGCACATCGGCAAAATCAGCGGCGGCACGGCGGTGAACATCGTCGCCGACCGCTGCCAGTTCGACTGGGAAATCCGCCACCTGCCGCACGAAACCTTCGCCGCCATCCGCGCCCGCGTGGCAAGCGCCGAACGCGCACTGGAAGCCCAATATCCCGGCCTGCGCATCGAAACTACGCCGACCATTGCCACCGTCGCCGCCCTGCAAGACGCGGATAACGCCGACTGGCTGGCGCTGCTCGGCGCGCATCTGCCCGACGCCACGCGACAATACGTCGCCTACGCCACCGAAGCGGGCGCCTACCAACAGGCGGGATTGCCTGCCCTCATCTGCGGCCCCGGCAGCATCCGCCAGGCGCACCAGGCCGACGAGTGGATTGAGACGGCGCAGTTGTCGCAATGCGCGCGCGTCATGCAAGCGGTCATCGCGGCGCACTGTGGCGCAGCATAGGCGAAAAAAAACCGCTTCGTGAGAAGCGGCAAACATTTCAGGTACATATAATAGATTAGAATTGCCGCATTATACACAAGATAAAGCGAAAATGACGGCAAAATGACACAAATTTCAATAACCCGGAGGAACCCATGCCAAGCCTGAACCTGCTCGCTGATATCGGCGGCACCAATGCCCGCTTTGCCCTGAGCGACGGCGCGCGCCTGTTCGCCATTCAGACCCTGCCCACCGCCGACTATCCGACGCTGCAAGACGCCATCCGCGCTTACCTGCAAGCGCAGAGTGAGACGGTCGCGCAGGCGGCGATTGCCATCGCCAACCCCGTCACCGGCGATCATATCCAGATGACCAACCATCACTGGCAATTTTCCATCGCCGCCATGCAGCACGAACTGCGCCTGGAAAAACTGCGCGTCATCAACGATTTCACCGCGCAGGCGCTCGCCATTCCGCGCTTGACCGCCACCGAAAAACGCCCAGTGCGCGCGGGAGAAGCGGTCGCGGGCACGCCCATCGCCGTGCTTGGCCCCGGCACGGGTCTCGGCGTATCCGGCCTCATCCCGAACGGCGACCGCTGGATAGCGCTTGCCAGCGAAGGCGGACATGTCAGCTTCGCGCCGCGCGACGACGCCGAACTTGCCATCTGGCAATACGCGCGCATCCAGTACGGCCACGTCTCCGCCGAGCGCCTCATCAACGGCGCCGGCCTCTCGCTTATCGACAGCGCGCTCGCCAACGCGGAAAACGACGTCAGCAACCGCTCGCCCGCCGAAATCACCGCCGCCGCGCTGGCGGGCGAAGCGCGGGCGCGGGCAACGCTTGACCACTTCAGCGCTTTCCTCGCCACCGTCGCCGCCGACCTCGTCCTGACCCTGGGCGCGCGCGGCGGCGTGTACCTTTGCGGCGGCATCCTGCCGCGTGTCGCCGACTACTTCATCAACCAAAGCCCGTTCAATGCGCGCTTCGCCGACAAAGGCCGCTTCGCCGCCTACCTCGACGCCGTGCCGGTGTGGCTGGTGACGGCGGAAAACCCCGGTCTGCTCGGCGCGGCGGAAGCGCTGGATAACTGAATTGTATCCATCCCGGAAATATACATACACCACGAGCGCTCAGGTGTATGTATATCAGTGTCATTGCGTACGCTTGGGGCATCGTTTTCACATTGCAGGAGAGAAAACAAACGCTGAAGTTCTCACCGATCTGCCCTCCTCCCCCACAGGAGAAAGAAAGCGCATCAGCCGTTTTTCGGCTTCGGTTCACGACGCAGGCTGGGGTAGTAAATCCGTTTACATGCACCTGAGCGCTCATGGTGTATGTAGCAGTTATACATACAGTACGAGCGCTCAGGTGTATGTAAATGCCATGCAGTGCGGGCATCAGTTCTGGTTATGCAAAAAGGCGGCGATCGCGGCAGCATCGGGGATGGAAGGCTGCGCGCCGAGGGTCTGCACGGAAAGTGCGGCGGCGGCCTGCCCCCAGGCGATGGCACGCGCGAGCGGTTCGCCATGCAGGAGGGCGGCGGCAAGGGCGCCGTTGAACGTATCGCCTGCGGCGGTGGTATCCACCGGCTGGACGCGGTAGGCGGGGTGGAGCGTACCGTTGCCGCCTGCACTCGCATAGACGCCGCGACTGCCGAGCGTTATGAGAACAGTCGGCACGCCTTGCGCGTGCAGGGCGGCTGCAGCGCGGGCAGCATCCGCCTCATTGGCGACAGTGATACCGGTCAAGCGCTCGGCTTCGGTTTCGTTCGGGGTAATGAAGTCGAGATTGGCGAGCAGTTCCCGCGGCAGTTCAGCGGCGGGGGCGGGGTTCAAGATGGTGCGCACGCCGTGCGCGCGGGCGATTTCCGCGGCGCGGATGACGCCTTCCAGCGGCGTTTCCAGTTGCAGCAGCAGGAGGCCGGCATGGGCAATGCGCGCCTGTTCGCGTGCGACATGGGCGGCATCGAGCGCGGCATTCGCCCCGGCGATGACGACGATGCTGTTCTCGCCCGTCTGGTTCAGCCAGATCATCGCCATACCGGTGCTGGCAGCGACGGTTTTGCTGCCATCGCAGTCAATGCCGAGGCTTTCGAGGTGGGCGCGCAATTCACCGCCGGCGGCGTCATCGCCGAAAGCGCTGATGAAGTGGGTCGGCGCGCCGCTTTTGGCGGCGGCGACCGCCTGGTTCGCCCCTTTGCCGCCAAAGGCACGGTGGTAGTGCTCGCCGTGCAGGGTTTCGCCTGCCTGCGGGAAGACGACCATTTGCGCGATGTGGTCAATGTTGCTGCTGCCGAGAACGAGGAGAGGTTTCATGTGGGGTGGATTTCGCTGTGGAGATTGGTCAGGCGGTCGGCGGTGTCGAAGTCGGCGGTGAGGCTGCCGTCGCGGCTGTGGGCGCGCAGTTGGCGGGCGCTTTCTTCGAGGCGGTAGTGTTTGGCTTGCAGGTAGGCGCGGATGGCGCGACGGTGGTTGACGGGCGAGGCGATGATTGCGCTGCTGGAAGGCCAGGTTGTGCACAGCATCACGCCAGACCGG
>CAURAS010000126.1:0-5262 GCA_963522865.1 uncultured Cardiobacterium sp. | reverse complement strand
TCAGTATCCCCATCTTCGTTGATTCCGCCTTCGTCGTCCTCTACCCGGTCGCCAAAGCGCTCGCCAAAAACAGCAAACGCTCGCTCTTGACCCTTGGCGTCGCGCTCGCAGGTGGCCTCGTCGTCACCCACCACACCGTGCCGCCGACCCCCGGCCCGCTCGGTGTCGCCGGAATCTTCAAAGTAGATCTCGGCGCGATGCTGCTCTCCGGCATGGTCTTCGCCGTCCCCTGCGTGCTTGGCATGGTCTTCTACGCACAATGGCTTGCCAAACGCTACCCGGACTTCAACCGCGAAGCCTTCAGCGACGACGAACTGCGCGACAAACTCGACAACTACATCGAACAGCAAGAAGCGAAAAAACTGCCCAGCCTGTTCCTCTCGCTCTTGCCGATCGTGCTGCCGATTGCGCTCATATTCGTCAAGGCCATCGTGGACATGATTGCCAAGGGCGCCATCGGTGACGACGCCGCGTGGCAAGCCTTCCAGGCAGGCGGCCTCTACCAGACCATCGCCTTTATCGGCCACCCGATTATCGCCCTTGCCATCAGCGTGCTGATCGCCGTTTACACCCTGCTGCCCAACACCAGCGCGCACGACACCGCCGTTTACCTTGAAGAAGGCGTGACCAGTGCGGGCATCATCCTGCTGGTGACAGGTGCGGGCGGCGCACTCGGTGCCATCCTGCGCGACAGCGGCGCGGGCAAGGAACTGGCCGAACACATCGCCAACCACCTGCCGTTCTCGCCCATCATGATCCCCTTCATCATCGCCACCCTGATGCGCTTCATCCAGGGCTCCGGCACAGTGGCCATGATTGCGGGCGCCTCCATCTCCATGCCGATACTCGCCGAAATCGACGGCATCAACATGCTGATTGCCGCCAACGCCGCCACGATGGGCTCACTCTTCTTCGGCTACTTCAACGACAGCCTGTTCTGGGTCGTAAACCGCATGATGGGCATCGCCGACGTCAAAACACAGATGATCGTCTGGTCCATTCCGACCACCATCGCCTGGGGCATCGGCGGGGCATTCGTTGCCGTCGCCAACCTCATCTTCGGCAAAGGCGGCTCCATCGTCGATCCGCTGCTGCCGCTCGTCATCCTCGGCCTGGTCATGGCATACGTCATGCACATGGACCGGCGGATCAAAACCCAATAAACCTGCCCACAGCCCCGCCCCGCGCGGGGCTTTTCACAACAACACGGAGACACCCCATGAACCCCCTGCGACACGCGCTCGGCGCATTGCTCCTCCCGCTCGCCCTCATCCCGGCCTTCGCCGCCGACCTGCCGCCCGCGCAAGAACACGAGTGGATTATCCCCAACTTCACCTTCAAAAGCGGCGAAACCCTGCCCGAACTGCGCCTGCACTACACCACCCTCGGCGACCCCAAAGGAGAACCCGTCCTCATCCTGCACGGCACCACCGGGTCGGCACGCAGCATGCTCAAAGACGGCTTTGCCGACGAACTCTACGGCGCGGGGCAGCCGCTGGATGCGGGCAAGTACTACCTCATCATCCCGGATGCCATCGGCACCGGCAAAAGCAGCAAACCCTCGGACGGCCTGCGCATGAAATTCCCGGCCTACGACTACGACGACATGGTCGAAGCCCAATACCGCCTCGTCATCGAACACCTCGGCATCAAGCACCTGCGCCTCATCCTCGGCAACTCGATGGGCGGCATGCACGCCTGGATGTGGGCAACCGACCACCCGGAAATGATGGACATCGCCGTACCCATGGCGGCCTACCCCAGCGAAATGGCGGGGCGCAACTGGATGATGCGCCGCCTGCTGGTGGACGCCATCAAAAGCGACCCCGGCTGGAAAAACGGCGACTACCGCGAACAGCCGCCGAATTTTCACCTGACCTACCTCTTCTTCACCACCGCCACCAACGGCGGCGACCAGGCACTGCAAAAAACCGGGGCGACACGCGAAAAAGCCGACGCTTACCTGCAAGAACGCCTCGCCGCGCCGTTTAACGCCGACGCCAACGACTACATCTACCAGTGGGAAGCCTCGCGTAACTACAACCCCGCGCCCAAACTGGAAAATATCCGCGCGACCGTACTCGCCATCAACGCCGCCGATGACGAACGCAACCCGCGTGCGCTCGGCATCATGGAGCGGGAAATGCCGCGCGTGAAAAACGGGCGCGAAATCGTCATCCCGGCGGACGAAACCACACGCGGCCACGGCACAGTGATGCAGGCCAAACGCTGGAAAGAGCAACTGGCAGACGTACTGGCAAAAACCCCGCACGCCACACCCTGAACAGCCATTTACATACACATCGAGCGCTCAAGTGTATGTAAACAACCAAACGGCTCCCTCCCCCGTGGGGGAGGGCTGGGGTGAGGGCAGCAAACACACCGCTGTGCGACAAAACCATCCCAATTTACATACACCTTGAGCGCTCAAGTGTATGTAAATGCGTTGTCAGCGCGTAGGGGCGGTCAGGGCGAAGCCTGTAACCGCCCGCCAAACAAAACGGGCAGTCTTCCGCTTCGCGGGCAATAACTTGTCGCTGCATTACCGCCCCTACCTTGATTTATACATACACATCGAGCGCTCAAGTGTATGTAAACCCAACCCACAGGAAAACACCATGAACTACCAATTCCTCTCGCATCCGCTAGACGCCAATGACCCCGGCTTCCCTGGCGAACCGACGCTGACCATCCAGCCCTCCACCCGCATTGCCGAAGGCGACGCCTACAACAGCAGCATCGTCCACCTCTTTAACCACTTCGGCACCCACTTCGATGCCCCCGCCCATTTCAACCCGCACGGGCGCAGCATTGCCGAGCTGGACATCGGCCACTTCATCTACGAACGCCCCGTCCTGATCGACCTGCCCAAAGGCAAAGCCTCGCTGGTCGAACCCGCCGACCTCGAACCACTCATGCCGCGCGTTGCCGACGCCGACTGCCTCATCCTGCGCACCGGCCTCGAAGCACTGCGCCATAGCGCACCACAAACCTACGCCGCGCGCGGTTGCGCCTTCAGCATTGACGGCGCGCAATACCTGCTTGACCATGCGCCGCACCTCAAAGCCGTCGGCTTTGACTTCATCTCGCTTGCCTCGCCTGCCAACGCCGCACACGGCGTGAAAGCGCACCAAATCCTGCTCGGCATGTACAGCGACGCCTACATCTGCATTATCGAAGACATGACCCTAGCTCACATCGACGCCAGCCGTCTGCGCCGCGTCATTGCCATGCCGCTGCGCGTGCGCGGCGTGGACAGCGGGCAAGTCAGCATCCTCGCCGAACTCGCCGCCTAAAGGAGAACCGCATGAACACCACACACCACTACGGCCGTTGGGCGACGATTTTCGCCCTGCTTGCCCTGCTTGCTGCCTGGACGGGCAACCGCATCGAACGCGACTTCGGCCGCCTCGACGTCAGCACCGTCACCTTCATGACCGAAGAACAAAAACCCATGGTCGGCAAACTCTACCGCCCGAAAACCGCGACCGCCGAACACCCCGCCCCGGCGCTGCTCGCCCTGCACGGCTACCAGAGCGACAAAGAAGCCACCTCCACCTTCGGCGCACTCGAACTGGCGCGGCGCGGCTACGTCGTCCTCGCCATTGACCAGTTCGGCCACGGCTACTCCACCCAGGCGCCTGCTGCCAACAAAAACATGAGCGGCGCCAACAACGGCTACCAGTACCTGAAAACCCTGCCGTTCGTCGATAAAACCCGCCTCGGCATCTTCGGCCACTCCACCGGCGCACTAAACGCCATCCGTGTCGCCAAACAAAACCCCGACCACCGCGCCGTCAATGGACAAAGCAGCAACGGCGGCGAAATGGAAGGCCTGCACAACTACCTGCTCACCCAGGGACTGTACGAAGAAATCGGCGGCTACCGCGAAAAAACCTACCCGGTGAAAAACCTCGTCCATCACGAAAAACGCTTGCAAGCCTTCGGCCTGCCGCCAGACAGCACCCTCGAATGGAACCACACCTACGGCGATTTCGCAGACGGCAGCGCGCGCCGCGCCGACCTCGTCCCCGGTACCCACCTCGGCGTGATGATATCGACTGCCACCAACCAAAGCGCCATCGACTGGTTCGACCAGGCGATGCAACACGACAGCGACCTCCAAGGCTTCACCTACTGGTACAAAGAATTCAGCGGACTCATCGCCCTCGCGTTCGCCTTGCTTTCCGCGCTTTGCCTCGCCGCACTGCTGCTGGATACCCCTTACTTTGCAATCGCGCGCCAGCCAATAGAACGCGAAGCGCTGCTACCGCGCGGGCAGTGGCGCGTCTTTGCCCTCATCAACATCGCCGCCACCCTCATCCTCTACCCGCTCTTTACCCGCTGGGGCGGCGCGAATGAACCACTGGCGTCCATCTTCCCCTTTATGCCGCTGGAGATGGGCAACGGCATCATCACCTGGCTCATCATCACCGCCCTCGTCGGCGGCATCGCCTTCGCCGCCTGGTACCGCAAACAAAACGTGCCACTACAATACCTCGGCGTCCTCGCCCCGCCCGCGCTGGCACGCAGCGAAACCGTCATCCGCCGCAGCCTGCTGCTGGCACTCCTGCTCACAGGCTACCTCTACGCCCTCACCCTGCTCATCCATAACCTCTTTGCCCAAGAACTGCGCTTCCTCTGGCCGCTGCTCAAACCGATGACCCCGGAACGCTGGCAACTCTACCCGCTCTACTGGCTGCTGCTGCTCGCCGCCTTTACCGTCATTAACGGCCTCATCCTCAGCGTACAAATGAAACAACCCATCGGCTACAGCTTCGCCGCCACCCTGCTGCGCTGGAGCGTGGGCAGCATCATCGTCGCCGTCGGCGGACTGTTCCTCTTGTGGTGCCTGCACTTCATCCCGGACTATCTGCAAATCGGCCCCGGCTTTGACGCACTCGGCCTGCCACAATACGGCGGCCGCTGGATGATGATGTTGCCGGTCATCATGGCGCAGTTCTGCGCGATGATTGTCATCAACCACTGGTGCTACCTGAAAACCGGCTACATCTGGCTCGGCGTAACCTTCACCTCGCTCCTCATGGCGTGGATGATGGTCGGCGGACAAGTCATCGGCCGTTTCATGGCTTGAAACGCGATTGCGCAAAAAAACGCCGGGAAACCGGCGTTTTTTTATACATACACCTGAGCGCTCGAGGTGTATGTGGCGAATTGTCAAACCAAGTGCAACGCCTGTTCAAAATAGGCGTATAGGACAAAATGGAGGCTAAAAAACGCTGTAAGCCTTATGCTGCAAGG
>CAURAS010000125.1:0-5298 GCA_963522865.1 uncultured Cardiobacterium sp. | reverse complement strand
CAAAAAGGCAACCCGCCGGAAGAGCGCAAACTGCAACGCCTGTTCAGAAACCCCGACTTCGCGCGCCGCATCAAGCGCTGCAACGACTTCGGCGCGGGCGGCGTTGCCGTGGCTATCGGCGAACTGGCGGATGGTCTAGACATCAACCTTGACGCCGTCCCGGTCAAATACCAAGGCCTCTCCGGCACCGAACTCGCCATCAGCGAATCACAAGAGCGCATGGCGGTCGTCATCGCCCCGGAAGACCACGCCACCATGCAGGCGCTGGCTGCGGCGGAAAACCTCACCGCCAGCCACGTCGCCACCGTCACCGCTGACGCGACACTCACCATGCACTGGCAGGGCGACACCATCGTCCGCCTGAAACGCGACTTCCTCGACAGCAACGGCGCGGCCAACGCGCAGCACGGCGTGCGCATTGCCCAGCCGGACGACAGCGCCAGCCCGCTAACAGTCGCCAGCGAAAAAAACTGGGTGGACGCCCTCAAAGCACAACTCGCCACCCTCGCCCATGCCGACCAAAAAGGCCTCGGCGACCGCTTCGATCACAGCGTCGGCGCCGCCTGCGTCCTCGTCCCCTACGGCGGCCGCTACCAGCGCACCCCGGCAGAAGCCAGCGTTTACCAACTGCCGACCGAAGGCAGAACCCACACCGCCTCCATCCTCGCGCACGGCTACAACCCCGCCGTCAGCGCCTGGTCGCCCTACCACGGTGGCCTGCTCGCGGTGGTGGACGCCACCGCCCGCCTCGTCGCCTGCGGCGGCAACGCCGAAACCGCGCACTACTCTCTGCAAGAATACTACCGCCGCATGGGCGCAGAAGCGGACAACTGGGGACAGCCCTACGCCGCGCTGCTCGGCGCGCATCACGCCCTGGCTGCCCTCGGTCGCGCGGCAATTGGCGGTAAAGACAGCATGAGCGGCAGCTACCACAACCTGCACGTGCCGCCGACCTTGATTGCCTTCGCCGTCGGTGCGGTGGACGTGCGCCGCGTCATCAGCCCCGAATACAAAGACAAAGGCCACCAACTCTACTGGCTGCGCTGCCCGCAAGACGCGCTCGGCCGCCCCGACCTCAAGGCATTTGCCGCCAACAACCGCTTCCTATTTGAGGCCATCGGCGAAGGCAACGTCAAAAGCATCCGCGCCGTGCGCCACGGCGGCATCCTGCAAGCCCTCTACGAAAGCGCGATTGGCAACGGCATCGGCGTCCACATCGACCAACTCGAAGACGGCTTTGCCCCCGAATACGGCGGCTACCTCATCAGCAGCGACGGCGGCCTCGGCATCGCCGACAATCTGCAACACCTCGGCTTCACCACCGACAGCGGCAAACTCGAAATCAACGGCCAAAGCGCCGCCATCAAAGACCTCTACGCCATCGCCAGCGCCACACTCGCCAGCGTGTACCCGCTCTACGAAAGCGTAGGCGAAGCCACGCGCGTCCCGCTCGCCACCGCCAAAGACGCACAACGCCGCCCGCGTACCGTGAGCGGCATCGCCACCCCGCGCGTCTGCCTGCCCGTCTTCCCCGGCACCAACAGCGAACTCGACACCGCCCGCGCCTTCCGCAAAAACGGCGGCGACGTCATCGAAACCGTCATCTGCAACCAAAACCGCGACGCGCTCGACGCCAGCCTGCAAGCCTTTGCTGACAGCCTAGCTAACAGCCAAATCCTCGTCCTCGCCGGCGGCTTCAGCGCGGGCGACGAACCGGACGGCTCCGGCAAATACATGGCGAACGTCCTCGCCAACCCGCGCATCGCCGACGCCATCGCCGCCCTCTTGGAACGCGACGGCCTCATCCTTGGCATCTGCAACGGCTTCCAGGCGCTCATCAAAAGCGGCCTCCTGCCACACGGCAAAATCGCCGCACCCGCAGCGGGTGACGCGACCTTGACCCACAACCGCATCGACCGCCACATCGCGCGCATCGCCACTACCGTGGTTGCCAATAACCACAGCCCGTGGCTTACCGACTTCCCGATCGGCGAAGCGCACAGCGTCAACTTCTCGCACGGCGAAGGCCGCTTCACCGCCTCCGATGCCGTCTTGAAAACCCTAATAAAGAACGGACAAATCGCCTTCCAGTACGCCGCCCCCGGCGACCTCGCACCGAGCATGAGCCCGAAACACAACCCGAACGGCTCGCTCTACGCGGTGGAAGGCATCACCAGCCCCTGCGGCCGTATCCTCGGCAAAATGGGACACAGCGAACGCCACCAGCATTACGGCCAGCAGAACTACCCGGACTTCCGCGCGCAGAACCTCTTTGCGGCGGGGATTAAGGCGTTCAAATAAGCGCGCCGACACTTAAAAAGCCGCCGTAAGGCGGTTTTTTGATAAACAAAATATACATACACCTGAGCGCTCGATGTGTATGTAAACGAGACCATACAGATCGTCGCAATCTCTTGCTTGAGCAGCTTGAATTGCCGAATGCGCGCTGTTCCAGCGCGCATTTTTCGCTAGAATTGCCGCCCTTCTCACACAACACAACAGGAATCTATGAAACGACTCTTACCCATCCTTCTCACCCTTTGTGCGGCGACCACGCACGCAGACCCGCTGCCGGCGGAAGAAGTCTTCAAGCCGGAAATCCATCAGAGTGCGACCGCCGACGGTTATCGCACTGAGGTCACCATCCGTTTCCCCGACGGTTATTATTTGTATGCCGACAAGACTACGCTGAGCGGCGCAGACGGCGAAGAGACGCGCACCCCGGCCGAGGCAAAGGACGACCCGTATCTTGGCCCGGTGCAGGTCTGGCATCATGCGCCGACGATTACGGTGAACCACCACGACCGCGCCGAAACTTTCACCCTGAAGGCGCAGGGCTGCGAGGAGAATGTCATTTGTTATCCGCCGACGACCTGGACGTTGCAAGTCCCCGCCGCGGAGCTTGCCGCGACAGCGCCTGCTGAAGCCGCTGTCGCGTCGCCCGTCGCAGAAGCTGCCGCTGAAGCGGCGGATAGCGCCAGCCCGTCGCTGTTCCAGACGGCGAAGGACGACATCCTGCCGGAAGATCAGGCGTTTCTCGTCACGGCAGAGCCCGACGGCAAGGGGATGCTGCATGTGCAATACCAAATGCCGGAAGGCTATTATTTGTACCGCCACAGCCTGAAGGCGGAACTGGACGGCAAACCGCTGATGTTGCCGCTGCCGCAGGGCGAGCGTCATCAGGATGATTTTCTCGGCGAACAGGAGATTTACCGCCACGAATTGCGCTTCAGTCTGCCACAGCCGCAAGGCAACGCGCTCACCCTGCATTTGCAGGGCTGTGCGGAGGGGCTGATTTGTTATCCGCCGTTGCAACGCCAGTTCCATTTTGACGCGCACAGCGCCCAGGCAGGCACGCTTACCACGACTGTCGCCCAGGCGGATGCGGCAACTGCCCCTGCGGATAATCCTGCCGAAGTACCAGCAGCCACGCCCGCCGCCAGCGACAGCGCGGAGTCCGGCATCGTGCAGAAATTGAACGACAATTTTCTCATCGCCCTGCCGCTCGTTCTGCTGCTCGGTATTGGCGTCAGCTTCACCGCCTGCATCTACCCGCTCGTGCCGATCGTCACCAGCCTCGTCGTCGGCAAGGACACCAGCACCGCCCGTGCCTACCGCCTCATCAGCGTTTACGTGCTGGCGATGGGCGCGGCGATGGGTCTGCTCGGTGCAGTCTTCGGCATCTTCCAGATTAACCTGCAAGTGATTCTGCAAAAACCGTGGATTACCGTACTGGTGGCGCTGCTCTTTGCCGTGCTGTCGCTATCACTCTTTGACGTTTACACCCTGCAAACGCCGCGCTGGCTGCAAAAACCGGTGGACAAGCTCAACCGCAAACAGCAATCCGGCTCATACACCGGTGCGGCGGCGATGGGCGCGCTTTCCATCCTCGTCGTCAGCCCCTGCGCCACGCCGATTTTGACCGCGTTGCTGCTCTTTACCACGCAAACCACCCCGCTCAAGGGCGCGACCGCGCTGTTCTTCTTCGGCCTCGGTACCGGTCTGCCGCTGCTGCTGTTTGCCGGCGCCTTCCGCAAATTCCTGCCCAAAGCGGGCGCGTGGATGGATAACGTCAAAAAAGGCTTCGCTTTCGCCTTGCTCGCCATCGCCACCTACCTCGTTACCCGCATCATGCCGCTCGGCTGGGCGCTCGCGGTGTGGACGCTCTACGCGCTCCTCTTTGCGACCTATATCTATGGCGAAGGCAAACTGCGCCGCTTCCTCGCTGGCGTGGGTCTGACTGTCGCCATCGCCCTCGGCACACAAAGCGCGGCGCAGTTCTTCGCCCCACCCGCCGCGGCCGTTGCCCGACAAGGCGCGAATTTCCGCCTGCTGCACAGCAAAGCCGAAATCGCAGCGGCGCTCTCGGCAAGCGACCGCCCCGTACTGCTCGACTTCTACGCCGACTGGTGCGTCGCCTGCAAAAAATGGGAAGCCAACATCTGGCACAACCCGCGCTTTGCCGCAGCGCTCGCCGACTACACCTTGCTGAAGATTGACGTTACCGACTTTGACGACGCGCACAAAGCCATCTTTAACGAACTCGGCCTCGTCGGCCCACCCGCTGTCCTACGCTACCCGCCGCACGGCCAACTTGCTGCGCCGCAAGAAAAAATCATCGGCGAACTGGAGGCGGATGCCTTCGCGGCAAAACTGGCAGAATGGCAGAAAAAATAGACTATAATGCGCGCCTTTACCGCCCACAGCCCGCAACCCCGCAAGGAGTTGCGGGCATCAACATAACGGCAACCACCCCTTTCCGAGACCCCACACCCTATGGCGCTTATTTTTGTCATCAACGGCCCCAACCTCAACCTGCTCGGCAGCCGCGAACCGGCACACTACGGGCATGACACCCTAGAAACCATCGAAACCCGCCTCACCGACATGGCCACCGCCCTCGGCCACCAACTCGAATTCATCCAGCACAACCACGAAGGCGTGCTCATCGACCTCATCCACGCCGCCGGCAAACACGAAGTCGATTACATCATCATCAACCCCGCCGCCTTCACCCACACCAGCGTTGCCCTGCGCGACGCGCTTGCCGCTGTCGCCATCCCCTTCACCGAAGTACACCTCTCCAACATCTACCGCCGCGAGCCCTTCCGCCAGCACTCCTACTTCAGCGACCTCGCGCAAGGCGTCATCAGCGGCTTCGGCGCGACCGGCTACGAACTGGCGCTGACCGCCGCCCACCACTACCTAACCCAACCCAAATAAGAGACCGCCCACTATGGACATCCGCAAAATCAAAAAACTCATCGAAATGCTCGAAGCCTCCGGCATCGCCGAACT
>CAURAS010000124.1:0-5301 GCA_963522865.1 uncultured Cardiobacterium sp. | reverse complement strand
CCGGCGGCGCGCAGGGCGCGTTTGAGGTCGCCGCCTTCGCCTTCGTGGCTAACCGCCTGCCAGCCGCCGCGATTTTCGGCGATGGCGAAAGCGTGGGCGGCGAGCCAGTCGCGCAGCTTGCCGTTGCGCGGATCATCTGCCGGGTGGGTGCTGTTTACGCTGATTTGGATATGAACCATTTGGGGTTTCCGTAGTGATTTATACATACGCCTGAGCGCTCATGGTGTATGTATAAATTACACCCCCAGTCCGCGCCAGTAGGCGTCAAAAACGTGGTTGGAGAGCCAATAGCCGAGCGGCAGGTTGATGGCAACGCCGACCGCGAAGGCGAAGAACGGCTTGAGGCCAACCGCTGCCAGTTCGCGGAAGCGCGTGGTCAGGCCGATGCTTAAGAAGGTTAGGGTGAAGAAGCAGCCGCGCAGGTCTTTCAGCGTTTTCAACGCTTCGGCGCTGTAGGCCTTGCCCGCGTCGGCGTTGAGCACGCTGATGACGGCGGTGGTCAGCAGCGAAGCGATAAAAAAGCCGAGGATAAATTTCGGGAAACGGCGCCAGATTTCGCGGCGGTCAATGCGCTCGCTCTGCGCCGCGCTTTGCCGTTCCCACACCGTCACCGCGAGGATGGCAACGAGAAACGCCCAGATGCCGACGAACATATCGCGCCCGACCACCTTCATCAGGGTAAAGGCTTCGGTGGCGGCTTCATGGCCGATGGCTTCGGCAGCGGCAAAACCGGCGGCGTCGGCAAATTCGGACGTGCCAATCCAGGCACCGGCGACACCCGGATGCAGGCTGAGGGCGCGGCTGGCAGCGGGCAGGACGAAAATCATCACCACCGCCCAGACGATAACGAGGGAAATCGCCATGGAAACGTGCGCTTTCTCCGCGCGGCAGGCGCCGCCGATGGCAATCGAACCGGAAACGCCGCAGATGGAGCCGCCCGCGCCGAGGGTCGCGGCAAAGCGGCGGTCAAGACCAAACAGGCGGGTGGCGGCGAAATAAATGCTGGCGAACGTTACCACCGAGACAATCAGCGCCTGGCCGATGGCAGCGGGACCGGCGCGCAGAATGATGGTAAACGGCAGCGTCGCGCCCATCAGCACGATGCCGGTTTTCACATAATATTCCGTGCGCAGCGCCTCGCTGAACCACGCGGGCAACGACAGCGTATTGCCGATGACCAGCCCGACAAACAGCGCCACCAGCGGCGTTTCCAGCTGCGCGCCCTTGACGGCGGCGTTGGCGCTGATGATAAGGACGGCGACGGCGAGCAAATACAGCGCGACAAAACCGCGCAGGAATCGGCGCGTGTCATAGCCGAGACTGCGTGCGCCGAGGGTGAGGGTGCTGGCGAGCAGCAAAAACAGACCGAGCGCGCCGGGCAGTTTCGTCGGCAACTTGGCGGCAAGCTCGGCGGGCGTTTTCCAGCCGGGCGCGGAAAACGTGAAATAGGGCAGCACGCCGCTACGGTTCACGAGGAACAAAACGGTAGCAGCGACGACCAGCCCCAAGCCGATGACAATCGCCCAACTGTCTTCCTTTTTGAACCACAGCGGTGGCGGCGACTGCCGTGCGGCTTTCTCCTGTGGCGTTTCGCGTTGCAGCCCGTCGAGGGCGAGAGTGTTACTCATGGGAATCTCCTTTAATGATTGGAGACCGCATGATAGGGACGGCGCTGGGGCGTGTGAAATAGCGCTTTTGTCTGGCGTTATACGTTTTTGGCATGAGCAGGAATTTACATACACCTTGAGCGCTCAGGTGTATGTAAATCTGCCGCTACGCGACCGTCGCCACCGCTTCGCCGTTGTCAAAGAGCAGCGTCCGCTCCGGCCAGCGCAGGGCGGCGAGGCGGTACGGCGACTGCGCCGGCGCGGTGTGCGTCGCGCGGTCTCGCCAACGCGCACCGACGGAATAGTCGCAGCAGAAGACGTTACGCTGCGCGCCATGCCAGTGGTCAGGCGGGAAGGGAAAGAGCGGGTTGGTTTCATCGCGCCAACGCCGCCAATAGTGGCCGATGACGACGGCGGTGTCGTCGCGGTAGTCGTCCCACCATGCCTGCCGTTCGACGAAACGCCAGCGCCCGCCCGCGTAAAACGGCGCGACGACTGGCGCTTCCGCGCCACAGGTGAGGACGCGCACCGGATTGCCGCGACTGTAGTAAACGTCGCGCGCGGCGGTAGCCGGACGAAAAGCGGGCGGGTGCTGCGGGTCGCTCAAGTCGTCCGCCAACTGCGCCTCCGCGCGCCAGTCCTGATACCACGGCTGCGCGGACGCGCCGTCATCCAGCGCCGTTTCCCAGTGGCGGTGCAGGGCGATAACATCTGCCGTGGTCGCGGCTTGCAAGCGGGCAATGGCATCGCCATCCCAAGCGGCGTGGACGATGCGCAGGTCAGCACGTTGCAACACCAGCGGTTGCGTGTTGAGAAAGGCAACCAGCGCCGCTTTCTGCGCGGCGGGATAACGCTGCCACGGCGCGTAAATGCGTGCATCGCGCGCGGCGCGGCGGTCAAAAAACCAGCCGCTGCCGTCTTTCGCATCATTCAGCAGCAGGTTGATTTCATGGTTGCCGAGTACGGTCTGCGCCCTGCCCCGCGCGTGCAGACGCTGGTACCAGTCCAGCACGCCCGGCACGTCCGACCCGCGATCGACCAGATCGCCGAGGAGGATGAGGTGCCGCCCCTGTGGGTGCGCGCCGTCGTCGTCATAACCGAGATGGGCGAGCAGCGCTTGTAGCGCCGCGTACTGACCGTGGATGTCGCCGATGATGTCGAGTTTGCCGTCAGACAGGGATTGGATGCAAGACATAGGTATTTCAATAGGTTAAAAGGTTCGCTGTGCAGCATGAGGGAATTATACATACATATGAGCGCTCGAGGTGTATGTATAATTGCCCTCGTCGCGGTACAGCGCGACCGTCGCCATGCTCAGCATGATGTCGCGCAAACCGATACTGCTTTTAGCGGACGCCCGTGGCGGTGCGGGATTTGCGCGCGCGTGCGAGGGGCGTAAGATGGCGGCCGTTGTTGTCCTTGGATGACACATGCCAAGGCTCACTGACCGCGCTTTATAAATTTAAGGAATCCGCCATGAAACGACACACTCCCGCCAGCCTTCTCGCCCTGCTCCTTACCGCCTGTGGTGGCGGGGGGGGCGACAACGCCGCGCCCACCGACCCCAAACCAGCGCCGCCCACCATCATGCTGGACGCCAAACCGGGCAAACCACTGCCGGTGATAGAAGACGTTGCCGTTGGCGATGTCCTCCTGCCGCCGCGCAGCGTTATCCGCCCGGACGCGGCCACCCAGGCGAAGTTGGACGAAGCGCTCGCCGCCACCAACCGCCTGCGTCGCGAACAGGGCCTAACCCCCTTTCGTTACAACGAAAGCCTCGCCGCCTACGCCACCCTTCGCGCCCAGGAAATCTCCACCCAACAGGGCGAAAAAATCGAACACAAGCGCCCGAACGGCCAAAACCCCCTCGATGACAGCAACTTTATCGGCCGCGACGCGCTTGCCGAAAACATCGCCGCGCGTAACAGCGAAGCCGAAGCCACCGTGCAGCAATGGCGCGAAAGCCCGCACCACTACGCGACCATCATCAGCAAAGATTTCGAAAACCTCGGCATCGGCTATCACTACGCCGCAGGCAGCGTCTGGAAACACTACTGGACGCAAATCTTCAGCGGCGGCAGCACCCGTAGCATCTACCGTTTTATCGACCCACTCAGCCGCGACGCCGCGTTCGAAGCCGTACACAACGCCACGCAATACGACAGCGCCGGCCGCCTCACCCTCAACGCGCCGCAAGACAGTGCGAGTACCACCGGCATCAGCCGCAATGCCTACAGCCTCAACCTGGGGCGTGAACACCGCATCACCTTGCTGCCGCATCAGACCCTCGGCTGGTCATACCAGACCTTCGGCGCCATTAGCGACAGTAACGGCATTCCCGAAGCCTATCTCAACGTCGGCAAGCCGTTCGTCCCGGGCGATGGCGCCGAGCTGCACGCCGACTACCGTGGTACCGCCATTGGCGACCTCGGCCAGCATGACCGCGTCAGCGCTGAAGTCAGCGCCCGCCTCGACTACGGCAGCGCGGGCAAAAGCCTCAACCTGAAAGTAGACAAAGCGATGCGTAGCGGCTTCGACCTCACCGCCAGCAAGGCGACGCGCGACGCGCGCCTCGACTTCAGCGATACCCTCCACTGGAACGCTGACGCGCAACGCTTTGAAAGCGACACGGGCAACGCCCGCCTCTATGGCGCGGGCGAAGAACTGGGCGGGCAGTTCAGCCGCAGCGTCGGCAAAGAAGCCTACCGCGGCGCTTACGGCGCGAAGCAGGTGCAATAGCGCCCACGAACCAGGAAACGCCGGCAGCCGTTGGCGTTTCCCTCCTTATTAAACATAAATCTACAAGGCACACATCATGAACAGCACCTACCTCAGCATCCTCCTCGGCGTCGTCGCGCTCATTGCCGCCGGTGGCTTCATCATCAAAGGCTACAACGCCAAAGGCGTGCTTTTCAGCATCGGCATCACGCTGATGGCCATCGCCTACGGCATGGGCAATGCGATTACCAAAACTCCCGGTGGCGACCCGGTAGCCGACATCAGCAACCACATCTACGGCCTTTTTGAAAACCGCGGCGGCGCGCTCGGCATGATCATCATGATTCTTATCGGCTTTTCCGCCTATATGTCGCACGTCGGCGCGAACGACGTCGTCATCCGCGTCCTCTACAAACCGCTGCGCCATGTGCGCTCGCCTTACGTCCTGCTCGTCGGTGGCTTTATCCTCTCGGCGCTGATGTCGTTCGCCATTCACTCGGCAACCGCGCTCGGCGTTTTCCTCATGGCGACGCTCTTTCCCATCATGGTGCGCCTGGGCATCAGCGTGCCGTCTGCCGCCGCCATTTGCTCCTCAACCACGCTGGTGAATCTCGCGCCGACCGCCGCCGACGTCATCCTCGCTGCGGAAAAAGCCAACGCCGACCTCATCACCTTCAGCTTCAAGACCATCATGCCGATGTCCATCGTTGCGCTGTTCTTCGTCGCCATCACCCACTTCTTCTGGCAACGCTACTGCGACCGCCGCGAAGGGCTGACGCAAAACGCCGATGCCGCGCTGGAAACCGCTGAAGCCGCCGCGCTCAAAAGCACCGCGCCGCTGTACTACTTCATCCTGCCCTTCCTGCCGATCATCGGCCTCTTTATCTATAACGGCGAAATCCTGCCGGAAATCAAACTGGGCGGGCTGGTCGTGCTCACCATCCTCATCACCGCGCTGATTGAATTCCTGCGCAGT
>CAURAS010000123.1:0-5318 GCA_963522865.1 uncultured Cardiobacterium sp. | reverse complement strand
GCGATGCCGCCGAGCGCGCCGATGATGCCGCTCGCTTCCATCGGCATGAAGACGGTTTTTTGTTGCTCGCTCTCGGCGAATTTGCCCAGCGCGCGTACGTATTCTTGCGCGACGAAGTAGTTGATGGCATTCGTGCCGCCCTCACTGATGGCTTTGGAGACCATTTCGGTGGCGCGCGCTTCCGCCTGCGCCTGCCGCTCGCGCGCTTCGGCTTCGAGGAAGGCCGCTTCTTTGCGCCCTTCGGCTTCCAGCACTTGCGACTGTTTCAGGCCTTCGGCGCGCAGGATTTCCGCCTGCCGATGCCCTTCGGCTTCGAGGATTTGCGCGCGCTTGATTTGTTCGGCTTTTTTCTGGCGCGCCATCGCGTCCACCAGGTCGGCAGGCGGGGTGATGTCCTTGATTTCCACGCGGGTAACTTTCACGCCCCAGGGGTCGGTGGCGTCGTCAATGATGCCGAGCAGGCGGACGTTGATGGCGTCGCGCTGTGATTGCAGGTCGTCAAGCGTCATCGAGCCGGCGACGGTGCGCAGGTTGGTGGTGGCGAGGTTCAGGATGGCGAGTTCGAGGTCATCGACGGAGTAGCTCGCTTTGGCGGCGTTGGTGATTTGGTAGAAGACGACGCCATCGACCGTCACCTGCGCGTTGTCCTTGGTGATGACTTCCTGGCGCGGCACGTCCAGCACCGTTTCCTTCATGTTTACCTTGCGGTCGGCACGCTCCCACAGCGGCACGACGAGGTGAAATCCGGGTTCCAGCGTGCGGTTGTAACGACCGAGACGCAGCACGGTGCGCTCCGTTCCCTGATCGACGATTTGGATGGCGCGCATGCCGAACCAGAAAGCCAGAACAATCAGGACGATGACGAAAATGGTGCCGCCGCTGAATTGAGAGACGAGAGATGCGTTCATGAAGGTTCTCCGTGGTGGTTGAAACTGCCTTCGATTGTATTACGCGACTTGCGCAAATGTCATGTACAGACGGCAAAAAACGCTACAATACGCGGGCTTCCACGGTGGAAGCGACAAACACGGAGAACCCCATGAAAAAAATGACCAGAATCGCCGCGCTCGTAACCTTCGCCGGACTGCTCTGCGCCTGCAATACTGTGAAAGGTGTCGGGCAGGATGTTGAAAAAGCCGGGCAGAAAGTGTCTAACGCTGCCGAACGCGCCAAGTAAGCGCTGCCGCGATCGTGTTTCAGCCGCTGTGGGGAAACCACGGCGGCTGTTCTTTTACATACAGATGAGCGCTCGAGGTGTATGTAAATCCGTTATACATACACTACGAGCGCTCAGCCGTATGTAAATCCCCGTTTCACTCCTCGTAATAGAGCGCCAACCCCTGCAAATACTTCTGCAAGCGGCGCTGGTATTTGTTCAGCACGGCGGGGGTGGTGTCTTCCGCTTCCGCCGTCGCCGCAGCTAACAGCTTCTGCGCCTCGCGCACCAGTTGGCGCAGGTGTTGCAGGTCAAGGTCAGCGTAGCGGCCAAGCAGTTCGCCGTAAATGTCGGCGTCGCCCGCGAGCAGGCGCTCAATTTCGCCCTTGATGCGCTGCTGTTTGCCGGGGCTGTGCAGGTAGGGATGATTGACGTGTTCGTGCGCGGCGCGGATGGCCTCGTAATCCTGTTCGTCCAGGAGGCGGGTGAGGTAGTTCAAGTGACGCGAAAGCGCATTGCCGGTCAGGCGCTTGCCTTCGACCAGCGCCGCTTGCAGGGTGTCGTCAATCGGCAGCAGCGGGTACTGGTGCGCGGGCAGCTTCAGCAGTTCGCGCGCAAAGGTTTTGATGTGCTCGCGCTCGCGCTTGGCCTGGCTGCGGTTTTCGCGGATGACGCGGCCTTCTTCGTCGTAGTGTTTTTCACTCATGTGCGGTTTCGTTTTTCAGCGGGATGCCTATAATAGCCGCTTTTTTCGCAGCGTTGGCTTGGGAGGGCTGAATGCGCATTGGTTTTGTCTTGCTCTGGGCGTGCTTTTCTCTGCTCGCCCAAGCGCAGCAGGTACCGGCCGCGGTCACGGAGATGCTGAACAAAAACAAGGTGGCGGCGGAAGACGTCAGTATTTGGGTGCAGGGCATCGAGGCGGAGCAGCCGCTGGTTGATCTGAACGGCAAACAGCCGCGCCACCCCGCCTCGGTCGCCAAAGTGCTGACCACCGCTTCCGGCCTCATCCGCCTCGGCGCGGATTTCCGTTGGGAAACCAAGTTTTACGTTGACAGCCTGCCCGATGCCAACGGCGTCGTCGATGGCAACCTCTACGTCATCGGCGGAGGCGATCCCTTCCTCGTCGAAGAACAACTGCTGGCGATGCTGCAAGGCCTGCAACAGGCGGGCGTGCGCCACATCACCGGCGACATCGTCCTTGACGACTCACTCTACCACCTCTCGCCGCAAGAGCGCGACGCGGCGGCCTTTGACGGCAAACCCTGGGCGGCTTACAACGCCGTACCGCATCCGCTGATGGTCAATTTCCGCACCGTGAAAATGCAGGTAACACCGCAGGCGGGCAAGCCGAAACTGGCGCTCGTCCCCGAAATCGTCAACTGGAAAATCGACAACCAGCTCCAAGTGCGCAAAGGCAATTGCAGCGGCGACGGTTTCACCCCGTCGGCCGTGTTGGAGCGCGACGACAAAGGCTACGCGGTGATGCACGTCGCCGGCACCTACGCTACCGGCTGCGGCGCGCAGGACGTCATGCTCGTCCTCGGCGAGGCGAGCGAACAGTTCTACTACCTCTTCCGCGACCTCTGGTACCGCCTTGGCGGCAGCTTCGACGGCGCCGGCAAAGTCGCCAAAACCCCGTCCACCGCCAAACTCGTTTACACCGGCCTCTCCGAACCGCTCGCCACCCAAATCCAGCGGATGAACCAGGAAAGCAACAACGTCATGACGCGCCAACTCATGCTCACCCTCGGCGCCAAAACCTTCGACCCGCCCGGCACCCTCGAAAAAGGACGCAACGCCGTGCGCATGACCCTCGAAGCCTTTGGCATCAACACCGACGGCATGATTATTGACAACGGCGCCGGCCTCTCCCGCCAAGAACTCGCCAGCGCCGAACAACTCGCCCAACTCCTGCGCTACATCTACCTCTCCGACCAAGGCGAAACCTTCCTGCAATCCCTGGCGGTTGCCGGCGAAAGCGGTACCCTGCGCAAACGCTACCGCGGCGAAGCGCTCGCCGGACACGTCATCGGCAAAACCGGCACCATCGACAACGTGCGCAGCTTCGCCGGCTACCTCCGCGCCGAAAGCGGGCGCAACTACGTCGTCGTCGTCATCGGCAACGGCAAAAGCGCCGTGCGCAGCCGTGCCATGCAAGATGACCTCTTCCGCTGGCTATACCAACAATAACCCTCTCCGGGGTGGGTTCCACCCTCCCCATAGAGGGAGAGGACGGGGGTGGGGTTAATTGACAAACCTCGCTACCGAAAAAACAACATCCCGCAAACCTATACATACACCCCAAGCGCTCAAGCGTATGTAAACCAACCAGCCCGAAACCCCATGAAAAAACAAACCTTCCTCCTCGCCGCTCTCGCCCTCATCCTCGCCGCGTGCAGCAGCCGCACTCCCGAAACCCAGCGCGACAGCCGCCTCATCCGCCGCCCGCCGAACCCCACCCTGCAAGACCGCCTCGAAGCGCGCGGCTTCCGCTTCGGCGCGCCTGCCTTCATCCGCATCTTCAAAAAAGAAGAAGTGCTCGAAGTCTGGCTACAAAAAGACAACGGCGAATACGCCCTCTTTCTCGACTACCCCATCTGCATCTACTCCGGCGAACTCGGCCCGAAAACCCGCGAAGGCGACAAACAATCACCCGAAGGCTTCTACACCGTCGGCCGCGAAGCGATGAACCCCAACAGCCAATACCACCTCTCCTTCAACCTCGGCTACCCCAACGCCTATGACCGCGCGCACGGCTACAGCGGCAGCCTGCTGATGGTACACGGCAAATGCGTCTCCATCGGCTGCTACGCCATGGGCGACCGGCAAATCGAAGAAATCTACACCCTCGTCGGCGCCGCCTTACAACGCGGCCAGCCCTTCGTCCGCGTGCACGCCTTCCCCTTCCGCATGACAGACGCCAACCTCGCCGCCTACAGCGAGCACCGCTGGTACGACTTCTGGCGCATGCTCAAACCCGGCTACGACTACTTCGAACGCTACCACCAACCGCCGGAAATCGACGTCATCGGCGGCCAATACGCGCTCAGCGACCGCAACCCGCACCCGGCCGTACGCCCCGGCGAACTGCCGCCCGGTCGCAGCACCCCGACCATCCCTGGCGAAAACCTCAACACCAACCCCTTCACCGGCACCGCCATAGCCAGCGCCCCGCAGAACCCTCCTGCAACCAACCCGCTGCTGAACCCCAACCGCACCGCAGCCGCTACTCCGCTGCCAAACACCTACCCAAGTACCCCCAACAACAACGCCTGGCAGACCGCTGCCGCCCCCACCGCCTCACTCGAAAACGCCTTCCAAACCGCCGCCAGCAACAGCGCCCTGCCCTCCCCTACCGCACCGCTTAACAACACGCCGAACAGCGCTACGTTCGCGCCCACTAACGCCTGGCAAACTGCCGCCGTCCAACCCGCGCCGCTAGACAACCAACAGCCCGCGACGATTCCCGCCTACCCCAGCGCACCGCCCGCCCCTGCCCCGCAGCCCACCAACTACAACGATGTTGAGCCAATGCCCGTCCTGCGCGGCGCCCTGCCCTCCCCCGCGCAACCGCTGGACCTCAGCAGCTACGGCACACCGTCTGCCCCGGTGAACTAAAAGAAAAACCCGCCACGGCGGGTTTTCTCTTGACAGCGTCTTCTGACATTTATACATACAGCTGAGCGCTCAAGGTGTATGTAAACAGATGCCATCCTCTATTTACATACACCCGAGCGCTCATCGTGTATGTAAATAGCCTGGCTTATTCCGGCATATCCTCACGCGGGAAAGGAATCGGCTCGCCATAATGCCGCGCTTCTTTACCTGAAAGCACGTCCCACACCGCGCGCAGACGTGCGCCGATTTCGCGTACCTGCGTTTTCAGGCGGTAGCGGAATTGCATGGGATCGGCGGCGTTGAGCGCGATCACCGCCTGCCCGTGCTGACGGGCGAGGAAAACGGCGCGCGCGTTGTGAAAAGACTGGCTGACGATGATGTAGTCCTGCAACTGAAACACCCTGTCGGCGCGCAATACGCTGTCCAGGGTACGCAGGCCGGCGTAATCTGGCTGGATACGGGCAGAGGGAATCCCGGCAGCGATGAGATCGGCGCGCATCTGCGCCGGTTCATTATAGGAAAGGCTGCGGTTGTCGCCGCTGAC
>CAURAS010000122.1:0-5357 GCA_963522865.1 uncultured Cardiobacterium sp. | reverse complement strand
GAGCCGATGGTGTAAATGGGCGTCAGATTGCGTTCCAGCGCGATATTGAGTTCATGGATATTGGGATAATCGCGCACGTCCATGCGGGCGAAAAAGATATAACGCTCTACCACTTTCCACAGCATAATCAGGCTCATAAATCCGAGAATGCCGAGAATGATGTAATCGACGTGCGCTTTCAAAAATTCCATGATTTGGATACCTCTGTGTGAATGGAAGCCGACACTATACGCGGGCGCTATGGGGCTGTAAACAAGAGGGATTCTTATCTTCTATGGCGGCCTCACAAAGCCCTGTACGGTGTTGCGCCGCTTCGCCGTACAAATGCGTACTGCCTTCAGCGGCGCGCCTTGTCCAGCGCTTCGTGAATGCCGCTATAGTTTTGTAGTCGCATTGCACTTTTCCCGCGCGGTGGTAATGTGCGCGCCTTACTTTTCCAGGAGAACCCCATGCAATACCGCAAACTCGGCCAGACGGGCATTGACGTCAGCGTCATTTGCCTTGGCACCATGACCTTCGGCGAGCAGAACAGCGAGGCCGAGGCGCACGCCCAGCTCGATTACGCCCTTGAGCGCGGCGTGAACTTCATTGACACCGCCGAAATGTACCCGGTGCCGCCGGGGCGCGAGACCTACACCCGCACCGAACAATACATCGGCAGCTGGCTGCGTCAGCGCGGCAAACGCGATGACATCATCCTCGCCAGCAAAATCGCCGGCCCCTCGCGCGGTGATGACGGTCAGGACTACATCCGTGGCGGCTCGCGCTTCACCCGCGCGCAGATTCACGCCGCCTGCGACGCCTCGCTCGCCCGCCTGCATACCGACTACCTCGACCTCTACCAGTTGCACTGGCCGGAGCGGCGCGTCAATTACTTCGGCCGCCTCGGCATGAGCGCGCTGGATGACCCTGCCGACCTCACCCCATTGGCAGAAACCGTCGCCGCGTTGGACGAACTCGTCCAGGCCGGAAAAATCCGCGCCTATGGACTTTCCAACGAAACCCCCTGGGGCGTGATGGCACACCTGCGCGAAAGCGAACACGCCCAGCGTACCCGCGCCGTCTCCATCCAAAACCCCTACAACCTGCTCAACCGCAGCTACGAAGTCGGCCTCGCCGAAGTGTCATTACGCGAAAACATCGGCCTGCTCGCCTATTCGCCGCTTGCCTTCGGCCTGCTCAGCGGCAAATACCGCACAAAACCGTGGCAACCCGAATGGCGCATCGCCCGCTTTGCGCGCTTCACCCGCTACACCAAGCCGCAAGGCTTCGCCGCCGTTGAGCGCTACGCACAAATCGCCGACCAGGCCGGACTCAGCCTCACACAAATGGCGCTTGCCTTCGTCAATAGCCGCCCGTTCGTCACTGCCAACATCATCGGCGCGACCACGCTCGACCAGCTCGCCGAAAACATCGCCAGTATCGACATCAACTTGAGCGACGACACCCTCGCCGCCATTGACACCATCCACGCCGAAATCAGCAACCCATGCCCATGACCCCCCGCGAAATCAGCATCGACCTGCCCCACATCCGCCTCGCCGGCCAGCGCTGGGGCGACGGCGAACACATCGTCCTCGCCCTGCACGGCTGGCTCGACAACGCCGCCAGCTTCGCCCCGCTCGCGCCGCACCTCATAGATGACAACACCTCGCTCATCGCCCTCGAATTTGCCGGACACGGCCGCAGTGCGCACCGCCCGCTCGGCGCCGGCTACCACTTCACCGACCACATGCGCGACGCCATGTACGCCGCCGAAACCCTCGGCATCCAAAAAATCGACTTCGTCTGCCACTCGCTGGGCGCGGCAGTCGCCAGCATGCTCGCGGGCACCTTCCACGACCGCATCGCCCGCCTCGTCTGCATCGAATGCTACGGCACGCCCTACGTCTCCAACCACAACGACCTGCCGGAGCGCATGCGCGAACGCCTGCTGACCATGGACTACATGAACCCGCGCAGCACCCGCTACTACCACGACCTCGCGCCGCTTGTCGCCGCGCGCATCAAGGCGGGCGCGATGCGGCCGGAAAGCGCCGAACGTCTGGTGCGCCGCAACCTCATCGAAGAAGCGCAGGGCTACCGCTTTATCAGCGACAAACGCCTCACCGTATGGCAACCGATGATGCTCTCCGAAGAACAAGTCCAAGAATTCATCCCGCGCATCACTGCGCCCGTCCTCATGATCGAAGGCAACGAAGGCTTCACCGCGCACTGGCACTACCTGCCCGAGCGCTACCGCCTGACACAAGACATCCGCGTCGCCAAACTCGACGGCGGCCACCACCTGCACATGGACCACCCCGAAGCCGTCGCCGCCGCCATCAAACAATTCTGGCGGGAAAAGCCGCTGCCATAATGGATTACATAACTATGCGAAACAAAAAAGGATTCAGCTATAACGACAAATTCCACTGCGATGTACTGCTATTTCGCGGCATCGCCGTTGGCGTTAACAAAAGCCGCACCGTCCATACCGAAATAAGCGGGGGCGGCGGCAGTATTCGTACCGGTATAGATGGAAAAGTGTACGGCGGTACCAGCGGAATACGTTCTACCACGCAAACCCATATCTACGACAAATTCTTCCTGCGCAACCAAACGAGCGGCAAAGAAGAAGACTTTTCATTGACAGACTGGGACATTCCGCTACGCGACGGACACGATGCCGCAGTTGCCTGGGTTGTTCCCCATGGCAATAACCAGGGGCCATACATCGCCTTGCACAACTACACCCTGCAAAAAACCACCTGGCGCGCCGACCTGCTGCCGCAAATGTTTCAAATTAAAAAACCGATTTATCTGTGGGTATTAAATGTCATTGTCTGTATAGCTTGTTTTATTATGGCCAATAACATGACGAAATGGATTTCCGATGGTTGGCTATTCTCTTTATTTATGATTGCAGTAGCTTTTTGTAGCGCCTTTTACCTCAATGACAAACTCTACCAACTTATGTGTGGCGCGCGCGACGCCGAAATCGAAGCCGCGCGTAAAGCACTCTCCGACCGCGTCGTACAAATGATGAACGAAGCCAAACCCTGACCTTCCCTCCAATATACATACACATGAGCGCTCAACGTGTATGTAAAACCCAAAAAGGAACCCCATGAAAACCCCGCTCCTCCTCACCCTGCTCCTCGCTATCCCGCTTGCCCACGCCGATGACGACACCGCCCAATGCGACCGCGCCGCCGACCCGCTGCACCCCGACAACCCGCCCGGCGTAACCGGCACACAACCCCCGCCGCAATACCACGAAGACAGCGCCACCTGGGACGCGCTGCGCCTTGCCTGTGAAAACAGCTACGCCGCCCACCCGGACACCCCGCGCTACGCCTACCAGCTCGCCCGCCTCTACTATGCGCGCGACTACAACGTCTCCGCCGAAAAATACCTGAAAATCGCGGCCGAACAAGGCGACCCCGTCGCGCAAAACACCTACGGCAACACCCTGAACGAACAAGGCTATGACGGCACAGACTGGCTGAAAAAAGCTGCCGCACAAGGATACATCCCGGCGATGGAAGCCCTCGGCGACCACTACGACGCCGCCGAAAACCCCGCCGCCGCCCGTGACTGGTACCAAAAAGCCGCAACAGCAGGCAACGCCCGCGCCGCCTGGAAACTGGGCGACCTCCTCCAGCCCGACGCCTCCGAACAAGCGCACGACTGGTACCAAAAAGCCGCCGCCGGTGGCGAACTGCGTGCCGCGCTGCGCCTCGGCGACTACTACCGCGAGCGCGACCCGGCCAAAGCCCGCACCTACTACCAAGCCGCGGCCAGCCTGCGCGAACCCGAAGCGCGCTACAAACTGGCAGAACTGCTGCGTGCGAGCGACCCCGCAGCCGCGCGCGCCTGGTACCGCAAAGCCGCGCTTGAAGGCTACGACAACACCAACAGCGCCGCCAAAGCCGCCGAAACCCTCGGCGACCTCTACCGCCACGGCGAAAACGTGCCGCAAAACCTGACCGAAGCCTACAGCTGGTACAGCCGCGCCGCCACCATCCCGGCAGAAATGGCACTGGCCACCATGTATGAAAACGGCGAAGGCGTTGAGGCCGACGCCGTGCGCGCCCGCCAACACTACCGCCGCGCCATCGAAAACTACGAATACAGCAGCGCCGAACTGACGGCAAGCGACAAAATCGCCGTCGCGCTGGCCTACCAAAAAATTGCCGACCTCGCCGACCCCGAAGACCCCACCACCACCGCAGACAGCCGCAAAGCGGATTACCGTGAATCACTGCGCCTCGGCAACGACGCCGCCATTGACAAACTGCGCGGACTGGGCGAGTCCGCAGACGACATCAACCGCCTGCTGGACGAACGCAAAAACACCGCGCCCTAAGCATGCCCTAAAGCGCCCCGCGGGGCGCTTTTTTATGGTGTTAGTGCTGTTTACATACAGCTGAGCGCTCGATGTGTATGTAAACGGGCATAGTGATGGTCATGCGATAAAGTCCGGACGCAAAAAAAACGCCACGGCAGGCGTGGCGTAAGGACGAACGATGAAATGGATTTGGATAGTATAGTTATGATAATAGTGCAGGGCGCTGCTGCCGGTATTTATACATACACCTAAGCGCTCGATGTGTATGTAAATGGTCAGGCGCTCACCCGCTTCTTGAACGCACCGAGGCAGGCGGTGCTGACTGCGGTGCCGACGATGATGGCGAGTGCGTATGCCCAGACGTGCACCACCGCATTTGGGATGAACAGCACGAAGATGCCGCCGTGCGGGGCGCGCAAGCCGCAGCCGAAGACCATGCTGAGCGCACCCGTTACCGCCGAGCCAATCATCAGCGCCGGGATGACGCGCAGCGGGTCTTTCGCCGCAAACGGTATCGCGCCTTCGGTGATAAAGCTCAGCCCCAGCACGCCTGCGGCTTTGCCTGCCTGCCGTTCTTCTTCGGTGAAGCGGTTTTTGAACAGAATCGTCGCGCAGCAGATAGCGAGCGGCGGGGTCATGCCTGCCGCCATGGTCGCCGCCATCGGACCGAGGACGTCCGAGGCAATCAACCCGCTGGAGAAAAGGTACGCCGCCTTGTTCACCGGGCCGCCCATGTCCAGCGCCATCATGCCGCCGAGCAGCGCGCCAAGCAGTAGGGCGCTGGAGCCTTGCAGCGATTTCAGCCACGCTTCCAGCGCGCTTTGCGCTTCGGCGACCGGGTGGGCGATGAAGTAATACATCAGCAAGCCGATAAAGGCGGTGCCGACCAGCGGCAGGATAATCATTGGCTTCAGGCTGTCCAGCTCGCGCGGCAGCTTGATGATTTTCGCCAGCCAGGCGACGAAGTAACCGGCGATGAAACCGGCGACAATCGCGCCGAGGAAGCCCGCGCCGGTATTGGCGG
>CAURAS010000121.1:0-5390 GCA_963522865.1 uncultured Cardiobacterium sp. | reverse complement strand
TTGTCACGCAGTTCAAAGTTGCCAAAGCCGGAAAGCTTCACGGCTTCGCCAGTAGCCAGGCAGGCGCGAACTTCTTCAAATAGGTCATCAACCATTTGCCGCGCGTCGGGGCGAGGGATGCCGATCTGCGCGATGATCGATTCCACGATGTCTGCTTTTGTGAGTGTCATGTTTGCCTACCTTAATTCTGCGTTAAATGTATTTTTCAGTTGTGTCACGGTTACATCAATAATACTTGCAACTTCTTCATCTTGCAAGGTTTTCTCGGAGTCTTGCAGCAATATTGCCACCGCGAGACTTTGTTTGTTCCCTAGCGACACGCCTTGATAAAGGTCGAAACACCAAGTGTCTGCCAGTAGTGCGCCGATTTGTGTTCGAATAAAGGCAAGGATGTCTGCTGCTGCGATATTTTTATCGACGACCAGTGCCAGGTCACGCCGCACCGCCGGGAATTTGCCTATTGTGCGGTAACGCGGCAGGTGTGCGGCAGGTAACCACGCAAGGTCATCCAGCTCAAAGGCGTAGATTTCGCCTCCGCGACTGTCCAGTGTTTGCAAGAGCTGTGGATGCAGGGCGCCGACGCAACCAAGATAGCGACCTTCGCTGTCATAGATGTCGGCACCCTTGCCCGGATGCAGATATGTCTGTCGCGACGGACGGTAGCTGATACCCGGCATTTGTAGCAGTAATGTTTCCACCACCGCTTTGGCATCAAAGAAATCTATTTTGCGTGCCTCGGCTGCCCATTGTTCTGGCGCGGCGAGACCGCTCATCACCCCGGCGAGACGGGTCGGCTGCGCGCAATCGGCGATGGTTTTGTCTGTTTGCGGCAGGAAAACGCGGCCAATTTCAAAGAGACGCACGTCTTGCTGTTGGCGGTTGCGGTTGTAGATGACCGCATTGACCAGCCCCGGCAGTAGGCTCAGGCGCATTTCCGCCAAGTTGGCGCTGATGGGGTTTTGCAGGTTGATGGTCGTCGCTTCCGGGAAAAACGCCTGATGGCTAGCGCGATCAATGAAGCTATAGGTAACGGCTTCTTGAAATCCTTGCGCAACCAGCACGTCGCCGTAGTAGCGCAGCGCGCGTTTTTCACCCGCGCCATGCTGGTATTCTACTGCGGGCAGGCGGTCGGGAACGTGTGCGTAGCCGTCAATGCGCGCGATTTCTTCGATTAAATCGGCCGGAATCGCGAGATCAAAGCGCCAGCTCGGCGGGATGATTGTCCAGGTACCATCGCGGTATTGCACATCGCCGCCCAAGCCTTCCAGAATGTGAGTGACGGTTGCGTCGTCGTATTCGCGGCCGACGCGCTGCGCGATCGCCGCGCGTTGCAGGGTGATGGCACTACGTTGGGGTAAATCCGTGGCGCTGACACTGGCGGCAATCTCCTCCGCTTCGCCACCGCAGATTTCGGTAATCAGGCGGGCAGCGAGGTTTATCGCCGTTTCTTGCAGGGTGTAATCGACACCGCGCTCAAAGCGCTGCGCACTGTCGCTGGAAAGGCTGAAGCGGCGCGCTTTGCCCGCGATACGCGGCGGGTTAAACCATGCGGCTTCAAGGATGATGTTCTGCGTCGTATCGCTGCAAGCGCTATCCGCACCGCCCATCACTCCCGCGATTGCCAGCGCTTTTTCTGTATCGGCGATAAGCAGTTCGTCGCCCGTAAAGGTCGCTTCGCTGTCGTTGAGCAGGCGCAGGGTTTCACCCGCATTCGCTTGGCGAATGATGATAGCGCCCTGCACTTTGTCCGCATCGAAGGCATGCAGTGGCGTACCGAGGGTCAGCATGACGTAGTTGGTGATGTCCACCACCGGATCGTGGGTGCGGATACCGGCGCGACGCAGTCTTTCAGCAATGTGCGGCGGCGTTGTGCGTCCGATATCAATGCCACGAATAATGCGACCGAGGTAGCGCGGGCAGTCCTGCGGCGCGCGGTTTTCAATGGTCAGCGTTGCATCGCTGCTGATGGCGACACCCGCCGCTTCCAGCGGCGGTAAGCGGTAATCCGCGCCCAGTTCGGCACGGCACAGTTGGGCAATTTCCCGCGCGAGTCCGAGCATGGAGAAGCAGTCGGCACGGTTCGGCGTCAGGTCAATGTCGATGATGGCGTCGTTCAGACGCAGGTAGTCGCAGATGTCGGCACCGACTGGCGCATCTTCCGGCAGGATGAGCAAGCCCACATGCTCGTCGCTCAGCCCCAGTTCGCGCGCAGAGCACAGCATGCCGAACGATTCCACGCCGCGCAGTTTGGATTTTTTGATACGCAAGTCGCCAGGCAGCACCGCACCAATAGTGGCCAGCGGCACTTTGACGCCGACAGCGACGTTGGGCGCACCGCAGACGATCTGCAAGGGTTCGCCGTTACCGCTATCCACGCTGGCGACGCGCAGTTTGTCCGCATCGGGGTGCGGATTCAGGGTAAGCACTTGCGCAACCACCACTCCGGAAAATTCAGGCGCGGCGCGCTCCATGCTATCCACTTCCAGCCCCGCCATCGTCAGCCGTTCCGCCAGCAATTCTGGCGGCAGCGCGATGCCGTAGGCTTCTTTCAACCAATCTGTACTCAACAACATGGCTCGTCCTCAAAATTCATGACGGAACTGGCGCAGAAAGCGCACGTCGTTCTCGAAAAACAGGCGCAAGTCGTGCACGCCGTAACGCAGCATCGCCAAGCGCTCAATGCCCATGCCGAAGGCGTAACCTTGGTATTTTTCGGGATCAACACCGGCATTGCGCAGCACTTGCGGATGTACCATGCCGCAGCCCAGCACTTCCAGCCATTTCACGTTATCGCCGCTACCTGCATCAAAGAAGGCGATATCAACTTCCGCTGACGGTTCGGTGAACGGGAAAAAGGATGGACGGAAGCGCACCTGCAAATCTTCGCGCGCAAAGAAATCGCGCAGGAAATGGATGATGATGCCCTTGAGGTCGGCAAAAGTGCTGTGGCCATCAACGACCAGGCCTTCGATTTGATGGAACATCGGCGAGTGCGTCGCGTCCAGGTCACTGCGGTAAACGCGTCCGGGAGCGACAATGCGCAGCGGGGCGCCGTCGCGTTCCATCGTGCGGATTTGTACGCCAGATGTGTGCGTGCGCAGCACGGTTTTCGGGTCGAAGTAGAAGGTATCCTGCATCGCCCGCGCCGGGTGATGTTCGGGGATGTTCAAAGCAGTGAAGTTGTGAAAATCGTCTTCGATTTCCGGGCCGTCTTCAACGACAAAACCAAGGCGGGCGAACCAGTCTTCGATGCGGCGGCGCGTCAGCGTCACCGGATGCAAGCCGCCTTGAAATGTCTGCCGTCCGGCGAGGGTCACGTCCACCCGCTCGGCTGCCAGTTTTTCCGCCATCTCCCGCGCACGGAAAGCATCAATCTTTTCCTGCAACGCTTGCTGGAAATGGGTCTTCGCGTCGTTGATGATTTTGCCCAGTTGCGGACGTTCCTCGGCGCGCGCCTTGGCAAGCTCCTGCATATGCGCGGTAAAGATGCCTTTTTTCGAGAGATAGGTGTTGCGCAGCGCCTCCAGCGCGGGCAGGTCAAGCGCGTCTTTCAGCGCATGCAACCCGTCCTGCAAGGCCTTTTCCAGCGCTTCCCTGACAGACGATTGTTCACTCACGTTTCTGTTCCCGTGTCATTGATGCCGCTTGCTGCGGCTGATAAAAAACGGCTGCGGGTGCAGCCGTTTTTCGCATGGGTTCCTGCTTACAGGGCTGCTTTCGCTTTTTCGGCGAGCACAGCAAAAACCTGCTTGTTATAGACAGCCAGTTCGGCCAGCATCTTGCGGTCAATCGCGATGCCTGCTTTCTTCAGGCCGTTAATGAAGCGGCTGTAGGAAAGACCGTGCTGACGCGCACCGGCGTTGATACGGATAATCCACAGCTGACGGAATTGACGCTTTCTCGCTTTGCGGTCGCGGTAAGCATATTGGCCCGCCTTGATGACCGCCTGTTTGGCGATACGGAAGACTTTGCGGCGGGCGTTGTAATAGCCTTTGGCCGCTGCCAGAACTTTCTTGTGGCGGGCGCGTGCGGTTACGCCTCTTTTGACTCGTGCCATGTTTCCTCCTTAACCAATCATCTGCTTGATGGCTTTAACGTCGCTTTCGTGCACCATGACAGTGCCACGCAGCCCGCGTTTACGCTTAGTGGATTTTTTGGTCAGGATGTGACGCGCGTGGGAGTGCGAACGCTTGTAGCCGCTCGCCGTTTTTTTGAAGCGCTTGGCAGCGCCCCGGTGGGTTTTCATTTTGGGCATGATAAAACTCGCATTGTTTGTTTCAGTTTCCGCAGCGGTGCTGCGGCATGATTGGCAGGTTATTTTTTCGGAGCGAAGACCATCACCATCTGGCGGCCTTCCATCCCCGCTTTTTGCTCAACAACCCCAACTTCCGCCAAATCGGCTTCAATACGGGTGAGCAATTCCTGCCCGAGACCCTGGTGCGCCATTTCACGACCGCGGAAGCGGACGGTTACTTTGGCTTTGTCACCATCAGCAAGGAAACGGTTCAGGTTGCGTAGTTTGACCTGGTAGTCTCCCTCGTCCGTTCCCGGACGAAATTTGATCTCTTTGATTTGGATGCGCTTCTGGTTTTTCCGCGCTTCCTGTTGCTTTTTTTGCTGCTCGAAACGGAATTTGCCGTAATCCATGATCCGGCAGACTGGCGGGGCGGCATTTGCCGCCACTTCCACCAAGTCCAGATCCTGTTCGTAAGCTGCATTCAAAGCATCTTCGATTGATACGACGCCCAGCTGTTCGCCGTCGGCGCCAATCAGGCGAATCTCTGCATCCGTGATCTTTTCATTGACACGGGTTTCTTGTTGCTTAGCTATTGCTAAATCTCCTGTGCTTTCGTGCTGTTCAATTGCTGCAAGTGCGTAATCAGGTCATCGACGCTCATGACGCCGAGATCCTTGCCGTCGCGCTGCCGCACCGAAACGGAAGACGCCGCTTTTTCGCGGTCGCCGGCAACCAGCATGAAGGGTACGCGCTGCAAAGTGTACTCGCGGATTTTATAGTTAATTTTTTCATTCCGCAAATCTTTTTCCACGCGAAGCCCCGCCGTTGCCAGTTTTTCGGCGACGGCTGTCACGTAATCGGCTTGCGCATCGGTAATCGGCATGATGACCGCCTGCACCGGCGACAACCACAGCGGCATTTGCCCGGCGTACTGCTCAATCAGAATGCCGATGAAGCGCTCCAGCGAGCCGAGAATGGCGCGGTGAATCATTACCGGCGTTTGCCGCACGTCGTTCTCGTCGATGTAGTGCGCACCGAGGCGTTCCGGCATGGAGAAATCAAGCTGCACCGTGCCACATTGCCAGCGGCGGCCGAGGCTGTCTTTCAGGGTAAATTCGATTTTCGGCCCGTAGAACGCGCCTTCGCCCGGTTG
>CAURAS010000120.1:0-5435 GCA_963522865.1 uncultured Cardiobacterium sp. | reverse complement strand
AGACCGGCCGTCGGCCACACACACCGGGCATACCGCCCGTTTTTGGCCTCGCCGACACTCAGTGGTTCACTGTCGGGGAGTCTTGCCCTTTGCTCTTGTCGAGGCCGGTGTATTTGAACTCGTAAGAGACGTCGAACGGTTTCCACCATTTGCCCACGCCGGTGTCGGCGTCAGTGTGGCGGTGCATGCCAGCCTTCGGCGGCGGTTCGATGTGGTAGGTCACTTTGTAGTTGCCCACGCCGAGCATTTTGATGTTTTGCCCGTAGTGCGGGCCGTCACTCGCGACCATCGGCATGAAGGTGCCTTCTTGTTTGGCTTTGGTGTCGAGGTTTTCGAGGGTGTAGTTGATGGTCAGGTAGGGAATCCACTCGCCTTCACCAAAGCCGTTTTGGTTGCCTTTGGTGGCGTGGATGTCCGCTTCGAGGTGGACGTCCGCTTCTGCAGCGGAAAGTCCCATGCCGCGCGGCTCCATGTCGATCGGTTGCAGGTAAACGGCGGCAATTTCCATCTCGTTGATGGTTTGCGGTTCGCCTGCCGGGTATTCGGTGAAGGCGAAGGCGCTGCCTGCGGTCATGAGGATGGCGGTTGCCATGGCGGTTTTTTTGATGCTCATTTTTGCCTCCTGTAAGGTTTTTGAGCGGGTTAGGAAGTGGTTTTTTTGCGCCAGAACAGTACCCAGAGGGCAAAGAGCGCAGCGGCAAGCAGGGCGAGTTGCGGCAGGAGGGTTTCCCAGTAGGGCATGATGCCGAGCCAGTCGCCCATCCATTTCGGAAAGAGGGTACCGTCGCCGATGAGCGTCGGGGTGAAGGCTTTGCCTTCGATGAGTTCGGCGACGCCTTTGCCGGCAAAGATGAACGCCATCAGGTACATGAAGATGCCGGTAAACATGAAAAACGGCTTGAGCGGCAGGCGCACCACGCTGTAGCGCATGATGAGATAGACCACGGCGAGGATGACGACGCCAAGCGCCAGCCCGCCGAAGAGGTAGCCGTAATCGAGCGCGCTTTTTGCATCGGCGGCGAGGGCAAAGTAGAAGAGCACGGTTTCCGCACCTTCGCGGTAAACGGCAAGGAAGCTGGTCAGCCACAGGCCGATAAGCGAGCCTTGCGAGAGCGAGGTGCCGATTTTTTTCTGTAGGTAGGCTTTCCAGTGCTGTGCTTCGACTTTGGAGAGCAGCCAGTAGCTCATGCCGAACAGCATCAGCGTCGCGATCAGCATGGTGACGCCTTCGAGGATTTCGCGCCCGGCGGCGGCGTTGGTCAACAGCCATTGGAAGAGAAGCGCGGTGATGACGCTTGCGCCCAGCGCCCACCAGACGGAGTTGTTGATGACGCGTTGTTTGTCGCCGTGCCCACTTTTGTGGATGTAGGCGATAACTGCGGCGACGATGAGCAGCGCTTCCAGTCCTTCGCGCAGAATGATGGTCAGGCTGTAGATAAAGAGCGCGAAGCCGCCCTGGTTGCCGCCGAGCATTTCCAGCGCTTTGTCGAGCCCGGCGGAGAAGGCGGCGATTTCTTTTTGGATGGTGGCGATGTCTTTGCCCGCGTTCATCAGACCGACGATTTTGGTGAAGTGTCCTTCCAGTTCGGTTTTGAAGTTGGCGTCGCGCGCGCCGACGGCATTTTCCATGCCGCTCGCTTCAAAGATGTCGAAATAGCTGTCCTGTACCTGGCCGACCGCTTTGGCGGTATCGCCTGCCTGGTAGGTCTGCGTTGCTTGCGCCAGCGCGTTAAGCAGTTCTTTTTGTGTTGCCGCCCAGTCTTTGCCTGCGGTGGCGCTGTCGTCCACCGACGGCGCGATACTTGCCGGTGCGGGGACGCCTTGCAGCGCGTCCTGTACGTCGCCGAGCAGGGTGCTGACGCTGTAGCCGAAGGCGTCAATGCTGTCTTCTGATTCGGCCTGTTTCATCAGCGCGGCAAATTGGCGGTTAATCACCTCCGCCGCCCGTGCCGATTTTTGCATGCGGATGGTGGTTTCCATATCGCTGTTTTTGAAGCCGTCGTACTGCGCCTGCTGCACACGCTTTTTCGCCTCGGCGCCGTTACCCTTTTCAAAAGCGGAGACGGCGGCGGCGAGGTGGTCGTCCAACGCCTGATACGCCGTCGCCCAGCCGGGGTCAATGCCATCGAGCGCGGAATGCGAGCCGTGCGCGACCAGCTTGTGGCCGCTTTCCAAGACCGGCACGACCTTCTGCACCTCGTCGCGCAGCGCTTGCAGGCGCTGTTGCACTTCCTCCTGCGGCGCGCCGTTGCCAATCAGACGGCGGATGTTACCAAATTCGGCTTCCATTTCCGCGCTTTTCTGTGCGGAAATGTTGATGCGGATTGGCCCTTCCAGGTTTTCAAAGACCTCAAAATACGCCATCTGCACCTTCTGCTTCGCCTCATCGGTTTTACCTTCCTGATAAAGCGCGTCGGTGGCATCGAGCCGCTGCGCAATATCATCGGCAAAAGCACGAAAATCCTGCGCCGCAAGCGGTAATGCACAGAAAATCCACAAAAAAGCACAAAAACGACGAAGAAAAGCACGCATAAAAAGGATGTCCCGAACGGAAAATTAAAACAATATTATCACCAATTCACCGAACACAGCGCAAACCCGGTGTGCGTAACACTACAACAATTCACACCGCTATCCTCACGGGATAACAAACATTTCTGCATGGCGCCATCATAAAAAATTATTTGAGAATCGCTCTGAATTTGACTATCCTGCCGCGCGCAATTCCGCCATCCGGCGGATTTTGCTTGCCCCTTCACAACCTTAACCAACGGAGTTTCCATGAAACTGAAAACCCTTGCCCTTGCTCTTGGCTTCAGCGTGCTTTCTTTTAACGCCAGTGCCGCTGCCGACCTTTCCAAAGAAACCGAAGCCTACAAAAAATTCGTGGTCGAGCAGATTGACCTGCTGCTGGCTGACACCGAAAAATTCGCCGATTACCTGAAGAAAGGCGATCTGGAAAACGCCAAGAAAGTCTATGCCGTCGCGCGCATGTACTACGAGCGCTCCGAGCCGATCGCCGAGAGCTTTGGCGACCTTGACCCGCGCATCGACGCCCGTCTCGCCGATATCGCCGCTGAAGTGAAAGAAGCGGGCAAGGCCAAAGATGACGCCGAAAAACACGCAACCGCCATCTGGACCGGTTTCCACAAAATCGAGCGCATCCTCTGGGAAGACAAAACCACCAAGGGCACCGAAGAAATCGCCGACCAACTGGTGAAAGACATCAAAGAACTGCGCGCCAAAATCCCGACGGTGGACGTTACCCCGCAGCTGATGGTTACCGGTGCGGTTGACCTCCTGAACGAAGTATCCACCACCAAGATTACCGGCGAAGAAGACATCTTCTCCAAGACCGACCTCTTTGACTTCAAGGCCAACATCGAAGGCGCCGAAAAAATCTTCGAACTGTTCAAGCCTGCGCTGGAAGCCAAAGACAAAAAACTCGCTGGCGAAATCGAAGCCCAGTTCAAGGCGGTGAACACGCTGCTCGACAAGCACAACAAGGCGAAAGACGGCAGCTACGACTACGCCGGTTACGACACCCTGAGCAAAGACGAAATCAAGGCACTCGCCGAAGCGGTGAACAAACTCGGCGAACCGCTCGCACAAATGGGCGTCATCATCGAATAACCCACCAACCACAAGGCCATAAAATGACAGATGCACCATCGCGTCGGGGTTTATCAAACAATGTGGAATCGTCAGTGCCGGCCTTGTCGCCGGCACTGCTGCGAAAGCAGAAGGCGCACCCTGCCCGCCTGCCGCCACCAACCCGCCCGCGCATAACGAAATCCCCTTCTACGGCAGCCACCAGGCGGGCATCACTACCCCGGCACAAAAACACATCTACTTCCTCGTCGCCGACCTGCACAGCGATGACCGCGAAAAAATCCAGGAAATGTTCCAGATGTGGACGGCCTACAGCCTGAACCTCACCCACGGCGAACACGTCAAACCCTACAGCAAAAACCTCTACATCCCGCCGACCGACACCGGCGAAGCGGACAGCCTCAACCCGCACAACCTCACCCTCACCTTTGGCGTAAGCCCCAGCTTCTTCAGCAAGCTGAAAATGGAGCACCTGCGCCCGACCGAACTCGCCGAACTGCCGCACTTCCCACGCGACCAGCTGCAGGCGGCCTACACCGGCGGCGACCTCTGCATCCAGGCCTGCGCCGATGACCCGCAAGTCGCCTTCCACGCGGTGCGCAACCTCGTGCGCGGTGCGCGGCTGAACCTCACCATGCGCTGGAGCCAGGCGGGCTTCAACTCCTACGACAGCGCCAGCGAAACCCCGCGCAACCTCTTCGCCTTCAAAGACGGCACCGCCAACTTCAGCGGCGAAAACCTCGACAAAGTCGTCTGGTGCGACGGCGACAACTGGTTAAACGGCGGCAGCTACCTCATCGCGCGGCGCATCAAAATGTTTTTAGAAACCTGGGACCGCACCAGCCTCGGCGAACAGCACAACACCTTTGGCCGCTACCGCGACAGCGGCGCGCCGATGGGACAGCACGAAGAACACGAACCCATCAACCTCGCCCTCAAAAACGACAAGGGCGAACCGGCGATGCCCGAAACCTCGCACGCCCGCATCGCGCACGCGACCGGCCACAACATCCTGCGCCGCTCCTTTTCCTACGCCAGCGGCATAGACGACAAAAGCCAGTTCGACACCGGCCTGCTGTTCATCGCCTACCAAAAAGACCCCAAAGCCTTCATCGACATCCAGAACGCCTTTGGCAACGTGGACAAAATGAACGAATACATCACCCACATCGGCAGCGGCCTCTTCGCCTGCTTCCCCGGAGTAAAAGACGAAAATGACTACCTTGGCAAAGCACTGCTGGCACAAATCTAACCCGCTGCTCGCCCTCATCCTCGCGCTCGCGCTCGCCCTCTGCGGCGGCGCGGCGCAGGCAGCGGCCAACACCAGCCCGCTCTACATCGAACTCTCCGATGCGATGAGCGCCGTCAAACAAAACAACCCCGCAGCCGCTGCGCCGCACCTGCAAACCCTCAAAGAACAATTCAGCGCACTCGACAACCACGACTCGCCCGCCGGGCAAAAAGTCAGCAGCGCGCTTGACGCTGCCCTGGCCAAGCCGGACGAAGCGCATCTTGAGACCCTGTCGCGCGCCCTCTACACCTTTGAAAAAGAACAAAACCCGGTGGATTACGACGCCGCGCGGCAAACGTTTGCCAAGCGGGTGATGCCGGTTTACGACCAGCTCAATGACGCCGTTGTCGCGCATAACCTCGAAGACGTGCAAACCATCTACAAACGCTTCAACAGCACCTGGACGCTCAACGAAAAAATCGTGCGCGAAACCAGCCTCGGCCACTACGGACAAATCGAAAACGCCATGGCCTTCCTGCGCGTCGCCATGCTCGCCGAGCCGCCGAACTACCCCGAAATGGAAAAACAGGCG
>CAURAS010000119.1:0-5455 GCA_963522865.1 uncultured Cardiobacterium sp. | reverse complement strand
GACAAAGCCCCCGCCGCCATCGGCCCGTACTCACAAGCCGTGCGCACCGGCAACCTCGTTTTCCTCTCCGGGCAGATTCCGCTCAACCCCGAAACCATGGAAACCGAACACGATTTCCCGGCACAAGTCGAGCGCGTCTTCACCAACCTGCGCGCCGTCTGCGAAGCTGCCGGTGGCGACCTCAGCAACATCGTCAAACTCAACATCTTCCTCACCGACATGGAGCGCTTCGCCGAAGTGAACGAAATCATGAAGCGCTACTTCACCGCCCCCTTCCCGGCACGCGCCGCGATTGCCGTCCGCGCTCTGCCGCGCGACGTGCAGATCGAAATCGAAGGCGTGATGGCGCTCTAACCCATCCACACCACCACTCGCGCGGGCTTGCCCCGCGCGAATGCTATCTAACCTGCCTCCCTGTCCCGCTGCCCTTTACATACACCTCGAGCGCTCAGCTGTATGTATAGTGGAATCCATTTGAAACAAACCTGTTTGGCGTATTCGCGTCGCAAACTGCAGCGAGGCAAGTCGCCGAGATGCGCCCTCCCCCGCTGCGAGCTGTATTTACGATTTACATACACATCGAGCGCTCAGCTGTATGTAAACGGCATTCCTTGCAAAACCCCAAAACCATGACCCTCACCTTCCCGCCCCGCCGCCGCCCTGCCCTGCTCGCCCTCGGCGCGACCGCTATCCTCGCCTTCCTCCTCTGGCGCAGCATGACGACGCCTGACAGCGAAAACAGCTTCTACTGCGCGCTGCTCCTCGCCTACAGCGGCTACACCGCCAGCCGCGAAATGCGCTACCTCGTCCGCCGCGAAACCCTCCGCCTGGACAGCCGCGGTCTCACCATCGACCACCACCGCTTCCCCGGCTGGCGCATACGGCACCTGCCCTGGGCGGACGTCCTCGACCAGCACGCCGACGCCGACCACCTCACCCTCATCTGGCGCGACGGCGCACGCCTGCGCGAAACCCGCCTCAACCTGCGCCACACCCGCAACGCCGACTTCACCGCCACCCTCGCCCGCCACCTGCCACGTCCCGTTCCCTGGCCACCTGCCACCGTCGCCCTCCAAGAACCGCATCACTGGCTCATCGGCGACCCCAGCTTCCGCACCGCCCTGCACCAGTACGCGCCCGAAGCGCTCTACCAACCGCTCATCCTCGTTTTCCTGGCCATCGCCGCCCTGCTGCTCGCCGACCCCTACAGCATCGCCGCCGCCTGCCTGATTTTTGCCCTTATCGCCTACGCCGCCTGGCGCAGCCATCGCCTGCCGCAGCGCTACCGCGCCGACCTGCCCCGCCCCTACATCCGCCTCGACGCCGACGGCGTGTATTACTGGCACAGCCTGCCCGCAGCAGAAACCCACATCCCGTGGGCGGCCATTGATGCCGTTCGCAGCGAACAAAAGAAAACGTCCGAATTTCTGCCGACCAGCCACCTGCACCTCACCTGGCGGCCCTACACCAACGCCGGCTACCTGCGCCACGACGAACTGCGCATCGCCCTGCCCGGCACCGCCTACCAAGACCGCGACAACCGCGCGCACGCCCACTGCGACGACATCGCCGCCCGCATCCGGCAACACAGCCCCGCCCTCGGCCTGCATCCGTCCCTGCCCACGCTGGAACACCGCTATGGCCCCTGACGATTTACATACACCTCGAGCGCTCAGGTGTATGTAAATCGCCAACCCTACCGAAAGTTAAGAAGGTTTATACTGCGCGCTTCCCCCAACCGGAGACCCCCATGTACCGCCTCGAAAACGAACACCTCGCCGCGACCATCTCCCCGCACGGCGGCGAACTGCAAAGCCTCATCCACCGCGAGCGCGAATACCTCTGGCAGGGCGACGCGCGCTACTGGGCGCGGCGTGCGCCCGTCCTCTTCCCCATCGTTGGCAAACTGAAAAACGGCCGCTACCACTACCACGGCCACGAATACACCCTGCCGCAGCACGGCTTCGCGCGCGACCAGGACTTCCACCTCGTCGAACACGACGAACACACCCTCACCTACCGCCTCGAAGACAGCGGCGAAAGCGGCGAACACTACCCCTTCGCCTTCATCCTCGACCTCAGCTACACCCTGCGCGGCGACACCCTGCGCGTCGGCTGGCACATCCACAACCCCGCCGAACAAGAGCTACTGTTCTCCATCGGCGGCCATCCCGCCTTCAACCTGCCACTCGCCGATGGCGACCGCTTCAGCGACCACACCATCACCCTCGACAGCCCCGGCATCGCCCAACTCGGCTGGCAGGACGGCCTGCTTGACCCCACGCCGCGCCCGGCAGAGACCGCCTTTGCCCTCGATTACGCGCAGTTTGCGAACGACGCCCTCATCTACCACACCCCCGGCGCGACCCGCATCACCCTGCGCGGCAAAACGCCCGCTCCCGTGTTGAGCGTCAGCTACGACGACCTGCCCTACCTCGGCCTGTGGACGCCCGCCGACAAAGCCGCGCCCTTCCTCTGCATCGAACCCTGGGCGGGCGTCATGGACACCGCCACGCACGACGGCAACCTTGAAAGCAAGCCGGGCATCCAGCGCCTCGCGCCCCACGCCGACTGGCAACGCCACTATGACATCCGCATCCACGACGAGGCATAAACCATGACCATCCGCGCCCTTGCCTTCGACCTTGACGGCACCCTCTGCCACACCCTGCCCGACCTCATCGCCGCCGCCAACGCCAGCCGCGCCTACATGGGACTGACGCCGCTGCCGGATGCCACCATCGAAAGCTACATTGGCGACGGCATCCCGCGCCTGGTGCATCGCGTCCTCACCAACAGCCGCGATGGCGATGCCGACGCGCCGCCCGCCGAACACGCCGAAGCCTACCGCTACTTCACCGCCTGGTATCTTGACCACCTCAGCGACAAAACGCGCCCCTATCCGCAAGTGCCGGAAACCCTCACCGCCCTGCAACAGCGCGGCCTCGCGCTCGCGGTCATCACCAACAAAAACGAAGAACACGCGACACGACTACTCGCCGATCTGAACCTCGCGCGCCATTTCACGCGCATCCTCGGCGGCGACAGCCTGCCCGAAAAAAAACCCAAACCGTTGCCGCTCACCAGCACCGCCGCCGCCTTCGGCGTCGCTCCGCATGAAATGCTGATGGTCGGCGACTCCGCCAACGACATCCTCGCCGGCAAAGCGGCGGGCTGCCCGACCGTCGCCGTCACTTACGGCTATGCCGACGTGCGCGCCCTGCAACAAGACCCCGCCACTCGCGCCGATTACCTCATTGAGCGGTTTGACGAACTGCTCAATCTCATCCATCCCAAATTGAAATAAAACGTGTAGGGGCGGTTAGGGCAAAGCCCGTAACCGCCCGTAAAGACGTCATATCCATGTCTCATTACAAACGCCTATATCGCCATGGCGGCACATGGTTTTTTACCGTCAATCTCTGGTAACGCCAAAACAATCCGCTACTGGTTCAAAAAATTGAGCTATTTCGCCAAAGCGTGCGCAACGTCAGACAAAAATACCCCTTCGCGATTATTGCCTGGGTCGTATTGCCGGAACATATGCACTGCATTTGGCGATTGCCGGAGGGCGACAGTGATTTCTCCACACGTTGGCGCCTGATAAAAAGCCATTTCAGTCGCCATTTGCCGCAAACAACCGCCAGCACGCCAGCCCTGCAAAAAGAAAAACGGCGGGAAATCTGGCAACGCCATTTCTGGGAACACAGCATTCGGGACGAAATGGATTTCAAACGCCATTTTGACTACGTTCATATCAACCCGTTAAAACACGGTTTAGTCAAACACGTCAAAGAATGGCCATATTCCACTTTTCACCGTTACGTTGCCGCAGGCATTTATCCTGCTGATTGGTGCGGCATGATGCAAACGGGAGATTTCGGCGAATGAATGACGTAGTGGCACTTCAGACAAAGCCCATTACAATGGCTGGCGGTTACGCTACGCTAACCGCCCCTACGAATCCAAATGACCACCTCACCCCTTTTTTAAATCCCTCAAGGAAAACCCATGAAAAAACTTCTGCTCTCCCTCTGCACCGCAGCCCTGATTGCCCTTGCCAACCCCGTCGCCTGGGCACAGGACGCTGATTTTGAAAATAAAGCCAAAGCCCTGCTTGCCCAGGCCGAGCCGGGGCCGAAAACGATTGACCTCGGTGCGCAAGCCAGCATGCAGCTGCCCGCCGGCATGGCATTTTTGCCGAAACAACCGGCAGACAAACTGATGCAGATGGTCGGCAATGGTACTGACCCGAACCGCTACGGCATCATCATCCCTACCAGCGAAGAAGACGACTGGATGGCCGATCTCAGCTATATTGATTCCGGCTACATCAAGGATGACGACGCGAAAAACTGGGACGTCGATGCCCTGCTGAAAAACATCAAGGAGGGCACCAAAGAACAGAACAAAGAGCGTGCAGAGCGCGGTATCCCGCCGCTGGAAGTGGGCGGCTGGGTGGAAAAACCGCACTACGACGCAGCGACCCGGCACCTCATCTACTCCGTGGACGCCAAAACCGTGGGCGAGGCGACGCCCAGCGTCAATTACAACACCTACGCGCTTGGCCGCTACGGCTACATCAGCCTCAACTTCGTCGCCGACCTGGACACCATCGAACGCTACAAACCGACCGCGCAACAGCTCCTCGCCGCCATTGAATACCGCGCCGGTCAGCGCTACGCCGACTTCAATCCCAGCACCGACAAAATCGCCGAATACGGCATCGCCGCGCTGGTGGGCGGGCTGGCAGCGAAAAAACTCGGCCTGCTTGCAGTCATCGCCGCCTTTGCCGTCAAATTCAGCAAACTGCTGATTGTCGGCGCCGTCGGGGTCATCTACGGCGTGAAAAAACTCTTCGGCGGTCGCCGCCGCGAGGAAGATGACGAATAAGCATCCTCCCCGTCCCTCACTTAAATAAAAGCGGTTTCAAGAGAAACCGCTGTCCCACGCATCATTTACATACATATCGAGCGCTCAGGTGTATGTAAATGACAAAGGGCTGGGCTTAAGCAGCCGGAGCATTCTTGCGGCAACACCTGGCAAACCACGCGCAAAAGCGCATACATTCAATGCGCAAATAACGTATAGGAGCATTGCAATGTCTACCACAAACTACACCATCCGCATTGACCAAGAATTGCGCGACCGCGCCTTTGCGTGCTGGAACATTACGGCCTCCCGCCGGCCCAGGCCTTCAAACTTTTCCTGAAGCAAATCGCCGACACCCAGACCGTGCCGCTGTCTTTTGACCATCACGCCAATCGCATCCCCAATGCCGTCACCTGGCGGGCGCTGGAAGAGGCGATTGCAGAACGGGAAAATCCGACCGCCAAACGCTACACGCTGAACCACCCCTCCCCCGGTGGGGGAGGGCCGGGCTGGGATTCGTTGGCAAATCGCGCTGTCGAATCAGGCAACCTCTGCTAACCCGACCATTTACATACACCTGAGC
>CAURAS010000118.1:0-5469 GCA_963522865.1 uncultured Cardiobacterium sp. | reverse complement strand
CCAATCCGACCAGACCGCACTCAAATACGCCGCCGTTTACCCGCTCACCACCTTCATGCGCATCATGGTCGGGCAAGTGCTGATCGTCCTGCTCTACCGCGTGCCGGTAGCGTAACCCTGACCGCTACGCCCCATTTATACATACACATCGAGCGCTCAGCTGTATGTATAATCCTGCGATCTTCCATCTGCCCCTCAAATTATGACCACCCAGCTCTTTGGCATCCGCCACCACGGCGCGGGTTCTGCCCGCCATCTCATGGCCGCCCTGCGCGATTTCCAGCCCGACTGCATCCTGCTTGAAGGGCCGCCGGAGGCCGACGCGCTGCTCGCGCTTGCCGCCGACGCCGCGATGCGCCCGCCCGTCGCCCTGCTCGCCTACCGCCCGGACGCGCCGCAGCAGGCGGTTTATTACCCCTTCGCCGCTTTCTCGCCGGAATGGCAGGCGATTCGCTACGCCGCACAGGCGGGCATTCCCTTGCAGTTCTGCGATTTGCCGCTGGCGCACAGTCTTTATGAGGAAGCAGCGTCTGACGACAGCGATGAAGATGCCGCAGACGATGAAGGCGACAGCGACGCGGAAGATGAAGACGCCGCCGAACTGCCCCGCCACGGCGATCCCTTCGACGAACTCGCCGCTATCGCCGGCCTGCCCGATGGCGAGGCTTTCTGGGAAGCGCTAGTTGAGCAACGGCGCGACAGCACGGAAATCTTCGCCGCCGTCGCTGAGGCCGTTACCGCCCTGCGCGAAGCCCGCGGCGACACCAACCCGCGCGACGCCCTGCGCGAAGCATGGATGCGCAAAACCCTGCGCCAGGCAGAAAAAACCTACCAGCGCATCGCCGTGGTCTGCGGCGCCTGGCACGTGCCAGCGCTTGCCGCGCAAGTCGCCGCCAAGGACGACAACGCCTTGCTCAAAGGTCTGGCGAAGGTCAAAGTCGACTGCACCTGGATACCGTGGACCAACAGCCGTTTGAGTTTTGCCAGCGGCTACGGCGCCGGCCTCGCCGCCCCCGGCTGGTACGCCCACCTCTGGGCGCATCCGGACGACGACGGCGTGCGCTGGATAGGCCGCGCCGCCGCCCTCCTGCGCGACAAAGGGCACGACATCTCCGCCGCGCACGTCATCGAAACCGTGCGTCTTGCCAGCGCCAGCGCCGCCCTGCGTGGCCAGAGCCAGCCGCGTCTTGCCGACCATCTCGAAGCGCTCACCGCCATCGTCGGCATGGGCGACGACACCGTGCTGCGCCTCATCGAGCGCGAATGGCTGATTGGCGACGCCATCGGCAGCGTTCCCGCCGCCACGCCGCAACTGCCGCTGATTGCCGACGTGCAGGCGCAGCGGAAAAAACTGCGCCTGGCGGAAAGCGACGAGGCCAAAACCCTCGAACTCGACCTGCGCAAACCGCTCGACTTACAACGCAGCATCCACTTCCACCGCATGCGCCTGCTCGGCATCGACGACGCCGAAATGCTGCCCGCGCGCGGCAAAGGCACCTTCAAAGAAGCGTGGAGCTACCGCTACCAGCCCGAAAGCCACATCACCCTTACCGAGCGCGCGCCCTACGGCAACACCCTTGCCGCCGCCGCGCAGGGCTACGTCAGCGAGCGCCTGCAACAAGCGCGCAGCCTCGCCGAACTCACCGCACTGCTGGCGCAAGTCCTGCCCGCCGACCTGCCCGCGCTCGTCGCCACCCTCACCCGCCACATCGCCGACCTCTCCGCGACGCAGGACAACCTCGCCGATAGCCTCGCCGCGTTGCCCAACCTCGCCGACACCGTGCGCTACGGCAACGTGCGCGAGCTTGACCCCACGCCGCTCCTCGCCGTCCTCGACACCCTGCTGGCGCGCCTCGCCGCCGGCGGCGTACAGGGCTGCCTCAACATTGACTACGACAGCGCGCAAGCCCTCTTCGCCCCCATCCGCCAGGCCGACTACCAACTCGGCCTGCTCGATAACGCCGCGCTTGACGCCTACTGGCGGCACTTTCTGGAGAGCGTCCTCGCCGCAGACCGCGCCCACCCGCTGCTCGCCGGCAATGCCGCGCGCCTGCTGTTTGACAAACAACACCTTGACGCCGGGCGCTGCGCAGAACTGCTCGCGCAAAACCTCTCCGCCGCCAACCCGAGCGAACACGCCGCCTACTGGCTGGAAGGCTACCTCTACCAATCCGGCACCGTCCTCCTCCTGCACGACCCGCTATGGCAAATCCTCGACGACTGGCTGCGCGCACTCACGCCTGAACACTTCACCGAACTGCTGCCGCTCCTGCGCCGCACCTTCGGCAGCTTCGAGCCGGGCGAACGCCGCCAACTGGGCGACAAAGCGCGCGAACACGCCGGCGACCGCCCTGCCACCACAAGCCCCGCCCGTGTTGCCGACAACACCGACCACCACAGCGACCACGCCCTGGCCGCCCTGCAAACCGTCGCCGCGTGGCTGGGCGTTCCCCATTTACATACACCATGAGCGCTCAAGTGTATGTATAAATCCGTTCACCGCGAACACCGAAACCCCATGCAATACCAACCCGCCTACGCCGCCGCGCGCCCCATCCTCACTGCTGAAGAAAAAGCACAGCTTGCCGCACTCGCGCGGCGCTACCCGCTGGCAACCTTTCGCGCGGACACACGCAACTACGACGAACTCGCCGTTGATTTCGTCTATACCTCGGCGAAAATCGAAGGCAACACCTACGACCGCCTCGATACCGACAACCTGCTGCGCCTCGGCATCACCGCCGGCGGCAAGCGCTATAGCGACGCGGTAATGCTCCTCAACCTGCGCCACGCCTTTGAACACGTCATGCAAACCGAGGCGCACACCCGGCTGGACATGGACTACCTCGGCAACCTGCACCACATGCTGATGGACGGCCTGCTGCCCGCACACGAACAAGGCATCGTCCGCACCTCACCAGTCAGCATCAGCGGCACCCGCTACCGTCCGCCTGCCGACCCGCTCCAACTGCGTACCGAAGCCAAATACATCCTGGAACAAGCCGACCAATACCGCGACCCCTTCGAACAAGCCATTTACCTGCATTGCAACCTTGCCTACCTGCAATACTTCCGCGACGGCAACAAGCGCACGGCGCGCCTCATGCAAACCGCTGCCCTGGTGCGGGGCGTGGTGATGCCACTCTTTTTCCACGACAGCCTGATTGAACGCTACCAGCGCGCCACCGTGCATTACTACGAAAGCGGCGACTACGCCCCGTACATCGCCTTCGTCAAAGACAACTACCGCCTGACTATCGAAAGCCTCACCGGCGCAGACACCCTCGCCCGCCTCTGGGACGACCATGCCCGCGCGCGTGCCGACGCCCTGGCAGCACTACAACACGGCACGCCCGCCGAGCGCCTCTTTTACCAACATGCAGAAGAAGCCATCGCCCGCGCGGGAGATGTCGCCCAAGTAAACTGGGCAGAAACCGAACGCCGCACCCTAACCGCCGCGCTGGAATACGACATCAGCATCTCAGACATCGTCCGCGTCCTCTGCCAACACAGCCCTGGCGCCACCACCCCGACAAGACAAGCCGCCCTTGACGAAGACGCCAGACGCCTCGCCGCGCGCCAAAACCCCTAACCCAAGCCGTACCCACCCATGACCATCACCCCCACCGAACACCAAAAACGCTGGCGCCTCATCCTCGGCACAGACGCCGAAAACAGCTGCCCCTGCGACCTGAGCGATACCGAAATCCGCATGGACAAAGCCCTTGCCGCCCTCTACGAAGCCCCCGCCGCCCCCGGCAAACGCCGCGGCGGCCTCGGCGCGTCTGCGCCCAAAGTCAGTGCCTGGCTCGGCGACATCCGCGAATACTTCCCGCAGAGCGTCGTACAAATCATGCAAAAAGACGCGATAGAGCGGCTGAACCTCAAAACACTGCTCACCGAAAAAGAAATGCTGGCGAACATCACCCCGGACGTACACCTCGTCGCCACCCTGATGAGCCTGAGCCACGTCATCCCCGAAAAAAACAAGGCACTCGCCCGGCAAATCGTGCAAAAAGTCGTGGACGAACTCATGCAAAAACTGCAAGCGCCGACCCAACAGGCCGTCCTCGGCGCGTTGAACCGCGCCACCCGCACCCGCAACCCGCGTTTCCGCGAAATCGACTGGCACCGCACCATCCAAAAAAACCTGAAAAACTACCAGCCCGAATACCAAAGCATCATCCCGGAAGTGCGCATCGGCTACGGACGCAAGCGCAAAGCCGTGCGCGACCTCATCCTCTGCCTCGACCAAAGCGGCTCAATGGGCACATCGGTCATCTACTCCGGCATCTTCGGCGCGGTGCTCGCCAGCCTGCCCGCGCTGCGCACCCGCATGGTCGTCTTTGACACCGCGGTAGTGGACCTAAGCGACCAAATCAGCGACCCGGTGGAACTGCTTTTCGGCGTACAACTCGGCGGCGGTACTGACATCGACCGGGCACTCGCCTACTGCCAAAGCCAAATCACCCGCCCGACCGACACCACCCTCGTCCTCGTTACCGACCTCGAAGAAGGCGGCAACGCGCAGCGGATGCGCAAACGCATGGCCGAACTGGTGGCAAGCGGCGTACAGTTCATCGTCCTCTTGGCGCTCAACGACGACGGTGCACCGTATTACGACAAATCCCACGCCGAATACCTGGCGAGCCTCGGCGTCCCGGCGTTTGCCTGCACCCCAGACCACTTCCCGAACCTCATGGCAGCGGCGCTGAACAAGCAAGACCTGTCGCTGTGGGTGGCGGAGCACGTCAAGACATAAGCCAATATACATACACATCGAGCGCTCAGCTGTATGTAAATAGAAAATACAGTAGCGCCATCACCAGTTCCCTACCCCCCTATTTACATACACCTGAGCGCTCATGGTGTATGTATAAATTCCTAAAACCCCCAGCCATACCATGCACACCCTCTGGATCGCCTACGGCAGCAACCAGGATGACCCTGTCGCCCAACTGCTGCGCGCGCGCCAAACCCTCGCTCGGTACCTCACGGAAACCGGTGCTTCTCGCCTCTATCGCACGCCGCCCTGGGGCTATACTGCGCAACCCGATTTCATCAACGCCGTTGTCCGCTACCGTAGCAACCTTGCGCCGCTGGCGCTGCTTGACCTCCTGCAAGCAGTTGAACACCAGCAAGGCCGCGAACGCCCCTTCAAAAACGCGCCGCGCACCCTTGACCTCGACTTGCTCGCCTATGACGACTTGCACCTTGACCACCCGCGCCTTACCCTGCCGCATCCCGGCATTTGCGCGCGAGCCTTCGTCCTGCGCCCGCTCGCCGATCTTGATCCTGAATTCATGCTTGGTGGGCAAAACGTCGGCGCGCATCTCGCCCGCTGCGACGACACCAGCATCCAGCCCGTCGCCCATCCCGACTGGCAAACCACCCCCTGAAACAACCGGAGACAACCATGCACCCTGAAGACGACGAATACGACGACGAAAACTTCGACCGCGAAGCCGA